>CAMWXB010000023.1 GCA_947178125.1 uncultured Lachnospiraceae bacterium
GGATTAGTGATTTCCATACGCCGGACAGGTGATGGATTTCACCCCGGATTATTCAAAATATAATGTAAACCTACCAGGATACACCCTTGCGCCTACCGCCCCCATTCCTAGAAAATAATCCATAAATAAGCGCGTTTAAACGCTCATACAGCTATTTTTTATCCATCAAGCCGAACTATCACAAACGCAATTTAAAGCCAAAAATAACCCTAAAATCGCAATATAACCATACAATTATGACCATCGAAACCACAAACAAAAAGGCTGTGAGCGTCAAATCTCATAGCCTTTATACATAGTATCTAATAACATAAGTTCTTTTAATTATGACAGCCAGTAGCAAACGCAAACGCTTCTAATGATTGCTGAGCATTCTCATGAGTAGTTTTCAGCATGACATTTTCCTTATTTTGGCATAGTGCATAAAATAACTTTTCCTCATTATCTGCTAATATCTCAAAGATTTCTTGATTCGTCATAATCTTTATACCTTCCTTTTCCATATCTTGCTTATCTATCAGGGTGTAGCCGTTTCCATTGGTTACACTCTATTTTTTTACTTATCATCCATCTATAATCACGCTTCACCCAATAATACTTGACCGCTTTTTCAGCCTTGCTTGATGCTGATACAATGAATTTAACATCATTCTTTAATACTGAAAGCCAACCCTGAATATAGGCACTTGAATTTTTAAAGCTTCTTGTTGTCTCAATTCCTATGATATTCATGAGGCTTGCACTTCCGATTTCAGCAACTAATTCTTCTTTGCTGTATTCGTCGCTACCATAGGCAACAAGTTTTCCCTTCCTATCTTCCGCGCGATTGCAACGGCTTTCTTTCATTGTGCTATGTACTGATTCATGAAAAGCGGTACTGTAATACTCGTTTGCATTTGTAAATTGTTCAAATAACAGTAAACGTATCAAATCACGTCTAGGCGAGTAATAAGCGTCATTGCCAGCTTTATGTTCTAAGGTTATATCTTCTTTTGTCCAGTAATCATGCAAAATATTCTCGGCCTTTTCTATCGGTTCGATATCATTTATTTCGTCTTCCAATAAAGGTTCTACACCGTCAACCTGTGAGATGTGAAATACATTGAAATATCTCAATAAAGGTATTTGTTTCACTTCCTTTGTGCCGTCTTCCTTTTCTTCTTCTATTGGCTGAATCTTCCAGAATACAACTATTTCTGATTTAGCACCTTTGAGAACGTGACCGCCTAATTTTTGCCATTGAGCGAAAGTGGCATATTCACCCTCGTGTTGTAAAAGCATTTGATTCAATAATGAATATGGCTTTCTGCTTATACGGTTATATGCGCCACTCCTGATTCCAGTCCACGGTTTCTGCCACGGAATCACATTGTTTTCTAATTGGTCAATGATTCTTTCTGTTACCATTTCGTATACTGATTTACTCATATTGCATAACCTCCTAAAATAAAAAAGTGTAAAGCCCTTGATAATTCAATAGACTTTACACTTTGTTTGATTTAGTGGTTATGTGGTTATACTTAAAGGGTTATATCTTCTACATTGACCCCTAAAGATGATAACTTTGCAACGGCTAACTTGATAGAATAATCAAGTTCTTTGTTCACCTGAGTGCCGTTTGATTGTTTAATGCGTTGTAGTTCTGCATATCGGTCAATCGTGATTGTGATTAATTCTTTATCAGATATTTCCTGTACCATCCTTTCACCGCCTTTATATTGATGATTTTTATTGATGCAACTTTATTATAGCGGATTGTGTAGAAAGTGTAAAGCCTATTCAATTATCAAGGTGCTTTGTGCTTGGATAGTTTGAGTTGATAAGATGATTATACACTTATAGGTTTACTTACGTAATATACAGAATACACTAAATAGTTTATTTTGATTTGCGAAAACATACTAATAGGTGTACTTTGCAGACAAAAAAATACCACCAGAAATAGTCTGCTGAAGGTATTTTTATAATTGATATATACATATATTTTTTAACTGTTTTTGTTATTACGTTTGGGTTTACCTTTTTCTTCCGCTGGATAATCTATCAAATATTCTTTGCCATCAGATTCATTTTTAAGTATTAGCTTCATGTTTAAAGCATCCGCAATTTCAACTAATTCAATCGTTGAAAAATTATCTCTATTCATTTTGTTGCTTAGATTTTGTTTTGTAACATTTACCTTTTCAGCTAATTCTATTTGAGAAATAGCTTTATCACTTAATATATTTTTAATTACTTTTGATATAGACATATCAATATCACTCCTTTGCCATTGTCCGAATTTATTATAATAGATAGTACATATTTCTTCAAGTGAAGATGAAAATACTATATTATAAAAAGCACACCTATTAGTGAATGGTAACAAAATAGAAGTACACTATTTGGTGAATTTTTATATTGAAAAGATAAACCTATAAGTGTACAACAATCTCGATATCAAACAAAACAACCAAACAAAAGCAACCGAGTAGATCGAAAAGCACTCATAAACTTAAAGCAATATATCTGTGAGCGGTATCGAGACGTGAGAAGCAATAGTCAGGAAGATTCTTTAAGAGTTGCTACAAATCAAATCAGAAAAGGAGCGAGAATCATATGTGTATGACAGTAAAAGAAATGAACGAAACTATGGAAGTAATTCAGGAGTAGAAAAGAGTTAAAGAAGAAGCGGAGTCAAATATTACCGCATTAAACATGAAAGTGATTGAATTTCTTGAAGAGACAGAGGGATGTCAGACCACAGATAAAAAAAGGAAATCCCATTCTTAAAAGAGCGCTTCAAAAATCGGCAGCAGAGATTCTTTACGGATATCTAAAGAAGATGGATACGTTAAAGCCAAAATAGGAGAACGAGCAGGACACAGGCATCGTCCAGATGATGGTATCATGGAGTAAGACAGGTAGCTTGGGGGTGGCGGGCGGGATTAGTCCAATATGATGTGGCAGATGATACCGCATTCTGAGCGCAGTACCGGTGTGCCTGTCAGTTTCTGCTTCCGGGGTATTCTTTTGTAAGGAAAAATGCGCCATATGGCGGCGTGACGTGAGCCGATATTTTCTGTACTGACATTTTCTGCCCTGACTTCAGCGGCACTTCTGCCTTATGATATCTTTTCATATGGCTTGCCGAGTTGATTCCTTTTTTTCGGGGCGGACAGCGGTTGATTAAAATTTTGATTACTTTTTGCCCTTAAAAGTAATCTTATTTTTTAAACAAATGTAGGGAAGCGGTCTGTGTTCAGTTATCGTTTCCCGGTCAGTACACTGTTTTGTTCAGAAAAGTTTTATTTGCTATAAGATTTTTATCGGGGTATAATATTAAATATAATAATTTGTAAAACGGTAAGGTAGGTGATGGTATGCTGGCATTAGAAGGGTATTATGATGGTGAGAATGTCCAGACATTAGGGGAAATACATGCACAGAAAAATCAGAAGCTGATTATCACAATTTTGGATGAGTTTGTTGAGGAAGTGCCTAAAGCGAAAAGCACACAGACGGTAAGGGGGATGCTGGCAAAGTATGCAGACCCAAGTTTGCGGAAGCAGGAAGAATCAGCGTGGGAGAAAGCGGTGGTAGAAAAATATGGTAATGCTTGATGCAAATATTATTTTGAGATATTTGCTGAATGATGATGATAAGATGGCTTCTGAGGCTGAGGCGATTATTAAAAATATGCCAGTGCAAGTTAATATAGAAATTGTTGCAGAAGTGGTATATGTCTTGAAGGGGGTATACCATGTTGACAGAGCGGAGATCAGACAGTGTCTGCTTCAATTTCTATCGGATGTCATAACACCAGAACCAGAGGTGCTGAGACTTGGCATTGAAACTTATGCAGAGCAGAGTCTGGATTTTCCAGACTGCATATTATATGCGTATCATAAGGTTAAAGGATATGAAGTCAAAACTTTTGATAAGAAGCTGAATAAGTTGCTGGAAAAATGAAATACCAGCAACTTATTTCTATAATATGGTACGCTATTTGGATACAAACTGGATACAGAGGCGTGACGATGTGCGATTCCTCCCTTCTTTACTGGATTTTAGTTTTGCGAGAGTGACAGAATAAATCATAGAAAATTGTGGAAGATGGTTTATTTGTGAGATATAATTATTAATGGAATGATATAATTAATGGAGAAGAAATATTGATATGGTCAAATGCGAAAAATGTGGAATGAATTTAGCTGATAATTGTATTATTGTATGGAAATGTCCATCATGTGGCAAGGTGTTCAAAGTCAGTTTAGAAAAATTGCACAAGATACAAGAGCAAAGACACAAGACTATAGGAAAGAGCATATTGAAATGCTCGGACTGTGGGCACGCGTTAGATGATGGGAACGAAGAAATTACATGCAAATGCTCAACTTGCGGAAATATAATTGTAGGTAATTTAGAGTATTTTGTGGGCGAAAATTTTTCGTTCACGCAATCTACCGAAAATGTGCGTTCTGGTTTTATAAAATGTCCTGAATGCGGAAAAGAGATTAAAGATACAGAGACGAGTTGCCCTGTGTGTGGATATTCTTTTATTGAACATGAGAAGAAAAAGGATGTCAATAATCAATCACGCACAGATGGATTGCGTTCAATGAGAACTATGGTGATTATATTGGCAGTGATATGTTTTATTGTTTCTGGAGTGTTTTTTGCTAAAAGTCATAATGTAAAAAATGAATATTATAATTCTGATTACTCATTACTAAACAAAAATGCTTATGTCGGTGGAGACGCTTATAATTACATAATCAATGGAACATATTTCACGGGTTATTCTGTGATTGCTTCTGCTTTTTTCTTAGGAGGACTAATTTTGTTTAGTAATTCAATGTTAATTACAATAAAAATGAGAGAATATGGCGTGGTAGGAGAATAAAGCATGGCACTTATAAAATGTTCTGAGTGTGGGAAAGAAATATCTCTCTATAAACGAAAAGATCATTACGCCCTGCCGCACAGCTGATACGGATTATGGTGAATGGCATCCGGTAGATATAGAAGAGTGAAAATGAATCATTTATGCGAAGCTAAAAGAAGTAAAGTTACGAAATAATGGAAAGATAAATATGAATGATAAGCAAAAAGAACAGATAGAAAAAATTATAAAAGAATTAGATATGCGATGTGACAGAGGATGCCTCAAAGCTTCTTGTATGCATGGATGAGGGACTCTATGAATATGATCTGGAAAGCGGAGAGCGGCAACTGTTAGAGCCTGCTTTTTTTGCCCATCGTGAAATTGTTCATGTGGAGGGCGACTGTACATGTGGAGACCGTGATTTCATATTTTCCGGCCCTGTAAAAGCAGAATATGCGCCCGATGAGCAGAGTTATGCGTTTCTGACAGGAACGGAAGAGGCGGACTGGGGAGATATCACAGAAGTCATTCTGCGTTCGAGGGATGGGGAAACTCTGTATCAAAAGGAATTAGAATATATATATGATTTTAATTGGGTGGAGTCGGAAGATACCATCTATTTAGAAGTTTCTTATACGGGAGATAATGGTGAAAAGATAGACCGGGTGGATGCGGACACCGGAGAAATCATGGTGATCGATGATAAATAACCGATAAAAAATACAATCCTACGAGCGAAAATTGGAAATAATACCTCTTTTTTGATAAGAAATGAGATATGACAACTCTTATCGGAAAAGGGGATTTTTTATGCCCACAGTAAAGGGACAGAAACGGATGCCTTTCTGGAGCAATGCTCCATTTGAGAAGAGCAAGCCGCAAAAGCGCAGGTGTTTTTCACTCCTTTTTTGTGCAAAGTTCATAAAGTTTAATTGGGAAACAGTCAGAAAAAGAAAAAAATATGTGAAAACCGCCAATAATAATAAAAAAAAGTCGAAATAGTTGAAATAATGAATGAATAACCATATAATATAATTGTTAAACAAATATACAAAAAGAAAGGTTTCATGATAAAAAGAAAGGTACGGTCAGTAATATGAAAGAAATGAAAATCTTGGCGCCATGCGGAATTTTAGGATACGGATTTCCAAAAGAGTCTTTTATGAACGGCATGAAAGAAAGACCGGACGCCATCGTAGTAGATGCCGGAAGTACGGATGCTGGGCCGCATAAGCTTGGAGAAGGAGTCGCGATTGTCAGTGACGAAGCCAGCAGAAGAGACTTGGAACTGATCATAACGGCGGCGGCTCAGGCAGGGATTCCGGCGATAATCGGTTCGGCGGGAGGCGCCGGGGGAAGAGTTCATGTAGAACGGACGCTGCGCATTGTTGCTTCTATCATAAAGGAATATCAGTTACAGGATTTAAAGACCGTAGTGATATGGGCGGATATTCCCAAATCTTTTATCAAAGAAAAGATGAAAGAAGGAAAAATAGAAAAACTGGGAAGCCTTGTAAAGGAACTGACGGAAGAGCGGCTCGATGAATCGAGCGGTATCGTAGCGCAGATGGGTCATGAGCCGATCGTAAAGGCACTGCGGGAAGGCGCGCAGTTAATTATCTGCGGACGTGCTTACGACCCGAGTCCGTTTGCCGCTATAACAGCGTATTACGGATTTCCGCTGGAATATGGGTATCATGCGGGCAAAATTTTGGAATGTGCGGCTCTTTGTGCGGTTCCTGGAACGACGAAGGATTGTATGCTTGGAACGATAAGGGAGGATGGATTCATCATTACGCCTCTGTCCGGTACGCGGAAATGTACGCCTTTATCTGTAGCCGCCCATACTTTTTATGAAAAAGAGCACCCTTATATATTGCATGGGCCGGGAGTGGTCATGAATCTGGACGCATGCAGTTTTGAACAATATGATGCAGACAGTGTCATGGTAAGAGGCAGTCATATCGAAAGAGCGCCCTATTATCAGGTGAAGCTGGAGGGAGCTGTCCGCGTGGCATACAGGACGTTCGTAATCGCAGGGGTACGCGATCCGATCATGATTTCCATGTTGGAAGAGGTGGAAAAGCTGGTAGAAGAGCAGACGATGGAGTATTACGCGGATATAGACAGAAATCGCTATCAGATTCATTTTATGAATTATGGTATCAATGCGGTAATGGGAGAGGCAGAACCGTTTACAGGGGAAAAAGGACATGAAGTGGGTGTCCTGTTCGAAGTCATTGCAGATACCCAGGAACTGGCCAATGTTATTTGCAGCACACTGCGTTCTACTTTTCTTCATTATGGATATCCGGGAAGAAAATCTACGGCGGGTAATCTGGCTTTTCCATTTGCGCCGAGCGATATTCCGTTTGGGCCGGTATATGAGTTTTCCGTTTATCATCTGATGGAGATTGAAGAAACGGAAATGGATGAGCTGTTTCCGGCAGACTGGATAGACTGGAAAAAGGAACTGGCGGCGGAAAGTCAGAAGGAAGGAGCATTGCTATCAGAATGAAAGAGTACAAATTATATGAGCTGGCAACGGTAATCCGTTCCAAGAACAGCGGTCCTTTTCAGATTACGCTGGATGTGTTATTCGACGATGTGGAAATCTACAGGAAAATAAAAGAAAGCGGGATAATCTCGAAGGAGCGCATAGCAGCCCTGTATAAAATGGAGGAGTCCAGAATCCAGCAGATCGTTTTCTTTGACACAGCGCTCGGATTTAAGATTACTTACGACCGGAGCATTTCTTCCGGGACATGCGGGGAACGGGATGTTTATGGAGCACAGCAGCATGCTCCGCTGGCCGAAATGAAAATCACGATATAGAAAACAGGGAAAGGACGGAAAATAAAAGTGGGAAAAACAACGGCGAAAACAGCGGCAAAAAAGAAATGTCAGATGACGACCTGGCAGAAAGTAAAAAGATATAAATGGATTTATCTGATGCTGATGCCTGCGCTTTTATACTTTGTGATTTTTCGGGTGACAGCAATTATTGGCATGAAACTGGCATTTTATGATTACAAGATCGTAGGGGACAATACCTTTGTAGGTATGAAATATTTTAAAATGCTTTTTGATACGCCGGCCTTTTGGAATATTATGAAAAATACGCTGTTGATCAGCAGTATAAAGATTTTTCTGCTGTTTCCTTTTCCGGTCATGTTTGCCTTGCTGCTGAATGAAGTAGGGAGGACAAAATTCGGGAAATTTGTGCAGGTCGTTTCCTATATGCCCCATTTCCTTTCCTGGGTCATTATTGCGGGCATCTGGATAGACGCCTTCTCACAGGGCGGCATTGTGACCGAAATTATGAAGGCTTTCGGTATGGAATATAAAAATCTTATGGTGAGCAAATCCGCGATCATTCCGATTTTGACTGGTTCTGAAATGTGGAGGAGTATTGGATGGGATTCCATTATCTATCTGTCCGCGATTCTGGGAATCAGCAAGGAACTGTACGATGCGGCCGCAATTGACGGTGCGGGAAGATGGAAGACGGCAAAGCATATTATTTTACCTGCGCTGGCAGTTCCGATGGTCACGGTGCTGATTCTGAACGTCGGCTTTATCATGAGCGCGGGACTGGATCAGATTCTGAACTTTTCGAATGACGCGGTACTGAGCCGGATTGACATTATCGACACTTATGTATACCGGATCGGACTTGTGAACACGCAGTACTCTTTTGCAACGGCGGCAAGTCTGTTCAAAGGCATCATTGGAACGGCTATGGTCCTGATTACACATTTTATATCGAAAAAGCTTACCGGAACCGGAGCATGGTAAGGAGGTATACCGATGAAGAAAAAGATAACGATTGGGCAGCTTTTAATTCGTATATGCCTTTTGACGGCGGCGCTGCTGATCTTGATCCCCATATTGAATATTCTGGCAAAGTCCATTTCCAATCCGAAACTCGTGCCGTATATGTCCGGCTGGCAGTTCTGGCCAAGTGGATTTGACCTGATCAATTACAAACTGATTTTTTCCAATTCGCTTGTGACCCGTTCTTTCCTGAACAGTCTGTTCATTACAACGGCAGGAACCATGCTGAGCCTTCTGGTGACCGGCTCTGCGGCTTATGCCCTGACAAGGCCCGGACTGCCGTTTAAAAAACCGCTTATGGTGTTTTTCATCATTATGATGATTTTTGAACCGAGTATCATTCAGGAATATTTTGTAATAAAAGATTTGAATCTGTTGAATAATATTTGGGTTATGGTGCTCTATAATTCCGTGAATGTATATTACCTGATTCTGATGATGCGTTTTTTTGAAGAAACACCGATAGCCTTGATCGAAGCGGCAAAGATAGATGGGGCCGGAGAATTATCGGTTTTTTTCAGGATTTTTCTCCCGCTGAATAAAATCGCATTTATGACGGTCGGCATGTTCTATGCAGTTGTAAGATGGAATGAATATTTTAAGAGCAGCGTTTTCCTGCAGACAAGAGATACCACTGTGCTGCAGGTGTTTTTAAAACAGTTTGTCGTAAACGGGGACTCTACGGCAATTGCATCCTACGCGAATGTAGACCTGACATCCCTGAATATCGGTTCTTTAAAGGCAGCTACCATTGTCATTGTTATGGTACCGATTCTGGCGATGTATCCGCTGATCTTGAAATATTATACGGGCGGCGTTATGGCGGGGGGTGTCAAAGAATAGGGCGAGAAGAAGTTCTAAAGACGTTCCGCCAATGGGCGGAACGCCAAGAACTTCTACGACTTGCGGGGGCAAGTCTTTCTCGCCCGGGAGAATGCCCAAAATGCGGGCATTCTCCCGATGCAGGAAAAGGCTTCAGAAAAGATACAATTTTGTCTGGTTTTTCTTGGGGATTGGAACGTTGAGAAAACAGAAAGGGAAGAAGCAAATGAAGAAAGGGAAGAAGAAATGGACGGACAGGTTTATATACCGGAAGGGCATTATCTATACAGGGTGGAACATCGGATTATGGAAGGAGACTGTGAATACGACCACGGACCGAGAATGGTCCGGGTTCCGGCTCTTTTCGCGGACAGGTATCCGGTGACAAATGAAAGGTTTTATCGGTTTCTGCAGGAATCCGGTTATCGGCCCGGCGACGCGAAGAATTTTCTACGGCATTGGGAGAACGGTAAATATCGGGAAGAAGACAGGAATAAACCGGTGGTATGGGTCAGCCACAAAGATGCGGAAGCTTTTGCGGGATGGTACGGAGCAAGGCTTCTGACAGACTGCGAGTGGCAGTATGCGGCGGGCGGAAAAGAAAAATACAGGTATCCGTGGGGCGACGAATATGACAGGACCAAATGCAACGATACCGGGGAAGAAGCATTGACGCCGGTGGATGCTTATCCGGAAGGGGCTTCTCCGTTCGGCCTCTGTGATATGTGCGGGAATGCTCATGAATGGACGGAGGAAGTTCTGGACGACGGCATTCATCAGTTCGTGCTTTTAAGAGGCGGTGCAAGTTATAAGGGGGCGCATTTCTGGCATGCGGAAGGCGGTGCAAAGCCTAATAACTGGCATTTGAAATTCCAGCTTCTGAACGAGGGAATGAACCGGTGCGCTACCGTTACCTTCCGTTGTGCAAAGGAGGCGGCAGAATGAATATTTTTGAGATAGAGAATACACAGCTTCGTTTTCGGTTCGATACGGCATCGGGGCTTTGCTGTACCGGAATTTTCCAGAAGGAGATGAAAGAGGAATGGCTTACGAAAGCCTGTGTTCCTTTTATACTTGAGGTATGTGGGAAAGCATATCCGGCGGATGTTTTTGAAATTAGGAAAGCAGAGCTTTTGCAGGATGAAAGAGACCGGGCGCTTGTTTTCGAACTGTTCCTGGCGGAATGGAAAATCAGGATGCGGCTCAGCGTTTCCGTGAAAGAAGAATGTCTGGTGTTTCTGCTGCAGGCCGGGGCGGAGTGGCAGGAAAGCCCCAGAGAGGTCTATTTGCAGATTCCGTTATTCCGGTATTTTCCGGAGAGAGGGAAATGGCATCTTTCGGCCAATCCGAGATCGAAACCGGACGGAAGCCCGGCGCTGGAACTTCACGAAGAATTTCCGCTTCCGATTTGCTGCATCGATCCGGAGACTGCGCATGGCATTATGATGGAACTCCCGGATTATCCGGAATTTACGGGGACCTGGAATCAGAACAGGAACAGACAGCTTTTGCAGATGACGGACAGCGGGGAATTTTTAAATCATAATCTGCTGCTGCGTTTACAGAACAAAGAACTGGCCGATGTGGCGGAAATCCATTTTTCTTCGCTCACCGAGGGCTATAAAGAGGCCTTTTTCCGGTATAAGGCGCATATCCGGAAGAACATGGATTTTTCCATGTATGAAAAAGAGGATTTAAAGTGGTACAGAAAAGCGGTGTATCATCATCTGGCTTTTGCCTATTCCAGAGAGATTTTCAACTATGAGACACAGAAATTGGAAGTGGAGCGTCTGCTCGATGATGGAGAAGCGTTTGGCGGTTATGATATTCTGGTGCTTTGGTTCGTTTATCCGAGGCTTGGCGTGGATACCAGAAAACAGTGGGATTTCTGCAATGATATTCCGGGCGGAATAGAAGGCATTAATGAAATATGTGATAAAGCGCATGCGCGCGGCGTGCGTGTGATGCTTCCCTACAATCCATGGGACGCGGCGGATAACGAGGCACTGACGGATGTGCTTGAACATATTGCGGAACTGGTGGAGAAGACACGGATTGACGGTATATGGTTCGATACGATGGACAGTATTCCGAGAGGTTGCAGAGAAAGGATAGAGCGTATACGGCCCGGCGTGATCTGCTGTCTGGAGGTGACGCCGAAGGTACGCGGAACGGTAGAAGAAATTACCGGCTCCTGGAACCAGCGGTTCCGCATGCCGGAAGGCCATGTGCTCCGTTATCTGTTCCCGGAACATGCGGCGCCAATGACTTCGCGGTGGCGGGTGGCGGAAAAGAAAGACATGCTGATTAAGCGCGCTGTTTTTAACGGCACGGGTTTTGCAATCTGGCAGGATGTATTCGGGGCGTGGCTTCCTTTTGACAAAGAACAGAAAGCGGCGTTAAAGAAATGGAAACAGATTCTGCTTGCCAATTTCGATACCTACTTCGGAACGGATTCCATGCCGTTGTACCCGGTGCTGCGGGAGGAACTTTATATAAATGCTTTTTATCATGACAACGGAGAAGAAGAAATCTATTCCGTCTATAACGCATCCGACCATGCGGTAGACGGTGCGCTGTTCCGGCTTTATCCGCCGCCGGCGTCCGGTGAGAAGATACAGATTGAAGAATTATGGACGGGAGAGGGCAGTTTCTCGATACATCAAGGGAAAATCATTTCCGGAACAATTGAACCGGAAAGGATATATATTTTAAAAATGACAAGGAGGAAAAAAGTATGAAAAAGAGATTGATTGCGTCATTGTTATCATTGACCCTGGTAACAGGCCTGCTTGCAGGCTGCGGCTCCGGAGAAGAGCCGGGGAATGCGGGAAATACGGGAACGAACGAGGGACAGACGGTTTCCGAAACAACAGATGCTTCCAATGCGGAAGAGACTTCGGGGCAGGAAGCGGAACAGGAGGAAGGAAGCGGGGAAGTCGTGACGCTGCGTGTAACCCTGAAAGGAATTTCCATGGAAGACGAGAGACAGCGTGCATGGTTCGATGAGTATAACAAAGCGCTGGCGGAAGCGGGGATTCTGGCGAAACTTGAAGTGGTCGAGATGCAGAGCGGCAGCTATCAGGACAATCTGTCGCTCATGCTGAATAGCGGAGACATCCCGGATATTATTTATTTCCAGGGCGGCGACCAGGTATTTGCGGCACAGGGAATACTGGAAGATCTGACACCCTATATTGAAAATTCCAAATATGTGAAAAATGCACTGGAAGACTTCCAGAAAGAGCGGCTTGCCAATTATCCGTATCTGCTTTTCGTAACGCCGGCGCTTACGCCTACGCCGGTCATTCGCACGGATGTACTGGAAGGATGTGCATCTGCGGAAGCGGTTCTTGCAGATCCGACCATAGAAAATTATCTGATGTTATTTGAGGAATTAAAAGAAGGACGCAAGGCGGTATTCGGGCTGGATGGAAACCTGAAGGGAATCAATGCGATGTTCGACCAGGCTTTCGGTCTGACGAGCACATGGGTAAAAGATGAGTCCGGAAACTATGTATATGGAAGAGTCAGCGAACAGTCTCTGGAAGAACTGAAATTCTATGCGTCTCTGTATCAGAAAGGAATCATAGACAAGGACTATTTAAGCGCGAACTGGGAAGTAAAAGAAAATGATTTTTACAGCAATAACACAGCAATCATCAGCGGTAATCAGGGGGCGGTCATCGACCTTTACAACAGCAATCAGGTCGCTGCAAACGGGGAAGGAGCAGCCCTGACGGTGCTTCCGCCGGCCAAAGGGGAAGCGCAGGGATATCTTCCGCTGGATGTCAGCAAGGAATCCAGAGGATTTGCGATCAGCGCGCTGTCTGAGCATAAAGACCTGGCTTTTGAAGTACTTGATTTTGCAGTATCCGGTCCGGGACGTATCCTCGATCTGATGGGAACGGAAGGCAAGGATTACACGGTAGAGAACGGCGTATATACGCTGCTTCCCGATCATGACACATGGTATGCGAATTTCTTTGAGACTTTTGAAAATTTTGATCTGGGTGCTATGAGCCCGGATACGCCTTACTGGTCAGACGCGGCGGTCTCTTCTGCGGATATGATGGCGACCTATGCGACGATGGATAATGCGTTCGTAATACCGGAAGAACACATCGTTAACTGGGATGCGGCAGAGACAAAACTTGCGGAATTTACAGCGGATTTCGTGATTGGAAATAAGACGGAAGCTGACTGGGACGCATTTGTAGAAGAGTGGAACAGCGTCGGAGGTGCGGCTGTCACCGAATACGCGAATACGGTATTACAGTAAAAGTGTGAGAAAAGTTCTGAAACTTGCACCAGAGTGTGCTTTGTTAAAAAGTTCTAAAGACGTCTCGTCCCAGGACGAGACGTTCTTCAGAATTTACAGATGTCTGATTTGTACGAAAAGAAAGGAGTAAAGTTATTAATATGCTGACAAGACAACAATTACTGGAAAATAGAGAATTATTGACGGATAAGGCAGTCGGCGCATTGTGCGGCCTGGCAATCGGTGATTCTCTGGGTGATGCGGCAAGAATGCCGGACAACCAGAGGGATTACGGATTTACGACAGATTTTAATAAAGGCGCTTCCTGGAGCACCGACGATACGGAGTTTGCGCTTCTCGTTGCGGAAACGATTCTTAAAAAAGGAGGAGATTTTACTACGGATGATGTGGTGGAAATGTGGCTTGCACATGTGGCGACGGAAGACGAATTAAAGCGCGGCGGCGTCAGTGAAGTGGAAGCGTGCAATAATCTGCGACGGGGGCTTAGGCCGCCGGAGTCCGGCAAATTTAACCCTCATCATCAGAGTGACGGTGCGGCGATGCGAAGCGGTCCGATTGGCATTTATTGTGCGGGCGACCCGGAAAAGGCAGCGTATCTTGCGGAAGTGGATGCTTCCGTCAGTCATTACGCGGACGGCATCTGGGGAGCGCAGGCAGTTGCGGTTGCGGTATCGCTTGCCATGGTGGACGCTTCTATGGAAGAAATATGGGATGGAGTTATGAAAACGGCGCCGGAAGGTTCCTGGTTCAGGGCGGCCTTGCTTCGCGCGGACAGGATTGTTACGGAACATTCCGGCAGGATTGCGGATGCGTGGATGCCGCTCCATAATGAGTTGTTCTCCACGAACCGTTCGACCGTTGCCGAGGCGCTTCCGGAAGTGTTCGGATGTCTTCGGTTAGAAAGCGCATCTTTTAAATCCGGGCTGCTTCTTGCGGCAAATTTCGGAAGGGATGCGGATACGATCGGTGCGGTCGCGGGAGCGGTACTCGGCGCAAAATATGGAGCGAAGAATATTCCGGAACATTGGCTGTTAAAGACCAGGTACCCGTCGGGAACCTGTTTGAAATTTACCAGAGGAATTGATATTGTCCAGTATGCAGAGCGGCTTACGGGGCTGATGAAATAAGCGCGGAAGAAAGAAAATTTAAAGTAGAGGTATGCCGATGAAAGTTGAAAATTATCTGGAAAAAGTGTATTCCGGTATCCTGGGAATGAATATCGGGATTCGGCTTGGGGCACCTGTGGAGCCGACTATCTGGACGTATGAAAGAATCCGCGATACCTATGGTGATATCACGGGTTATGTGAAAGAATATAAGAATTTTGCGGCGGACGATGATGCCAACGGGCCGGTCTATTTTCTGCGGGCACTGCGCGATGATGCCGTAGACAGGGAACTTACGCCGCAGGATGTGGCCAATGCCTGGCTGAATTATACAAGAGAAGGTGTGGGCATGTTCTGGTGGGGCGGATATGGAATCAGTACAGAGCATACCGCATACCTGAATCTGAAAAATGGAGTTCCGGCTCCCCGGTCCGGGTCGATTGAGCAGAACGGGAAGACGCTGGCGGAGCAGATAGGCGGCCAGATTTTTATTGATACCTGGGGGCTGTGCTTTCCGGGCAATCCCGAGAAATCGGCGGAATATGGGAAGATTGCGGCCAGTGTATCCCATGATGGCGAAGGCGTTCATGGCGCGGCATTCTTCTGCGCCTGTATTGCGGAAGCCTTTGTTTCCGACGATGTGGAACATATCATTGAGACCGGCTTGAAAATGATTCCGACAGAGAGTGTCTATGCAAAAGTGACCTGTGCAGTCAGGAATTTTTATCAGGAAAATCCGGAGGACTGGCGGGCCTGTCACGAGTTTCTTGTCCGGGAGTGGGGTTATGACAAATACAGGGGCGTATGTCATATCATACCCAATGCGGGCGTCTGTGTGTTGTCGATGCTGTATGGAAAAGGAGACTTTGCAAGAACAGTGGAGATTGCGACAATGTGCGGATGGGACACGGATTGCAATGCAGGGAATGTGGGTACGGTACTCGGTGTAATGTGTGGCCCGGAGGGACTTCCGGGCCGCTACCGGAAACCTGTTAATGACGGAATCGTCTTATCCGGTATTTCCGGTTACCTGAACATTCTGGACATTCCGACCTATGCCAAAGAAGTTGCGCTGCTCGGATACAGGCTGTCCGGGGAAACGGCGCCGGAAGCGCTTCGGAAAAGTATTTGTGACGGGGAGATTCATTTTGATTTTGAACTTCCCGGCTCGACCCACAATCTGCGGCTTTCCGATTCGTTTTTCTGCATGGCAGAACACTCCACGGAGCGCGCATACCGTGGGACGGGCTCTCTGAAAATCATCATCGACCGCATGACAAGAGGAGACCGTTGCAGGATTTATTATAAGCCTTTTTACCGAAGAGACGCTTTTTCAGACGAACGCTACAGCCCGGTCTTTACGCCGACGGTCTATTCCGGACAGCGGGTGAGCATGCAGCTTTATCTGGAACAGTGGAACGGATGGGAAACGCCCGGCGTGGCGCCTTATATCAGGACGATGAGCGATAAAGAGCTGCATATACAGGGATTTTGCAGGCTGAAAGCGGATGCGTGGACGGAAGTTTCTTTTGTGATTCCCGATACGGAGGGCGATTTGATTGATGAGGTCGGCATCGTACTGGAGGGGTATTCCGTATCCAAAGCAAAGACGCTGGGGGCAGTTTATCTGGATGATTTTTCGATTACCGGAGACAGCACCTATACGATTTGTCTGGCAAAACAGCGGAAGGAGTTCGGTACGGTCACGCCCTTTGCAACAGACCACGGGGCATGGGAGGTTGAGGATGGCAGACTTTCGCTGCTGCGCTGCGGCGAGGCATTTGCTTATGCGGGAAATTATTATGCCGGGGATTGCAGGATAACAACGGAAGTGGAACCGGTAAACGGAGAAAGTCATTTACTGCTGATGCGTGCCCAGGGCGCGATGAGAGGATATGCGCTCGGATTTTCCGGGAAAGGAAAAGCGGCAATTTACAAAAATGATTTTGGTTTTGTCAAATTGGCAGAAACGGATTATCCGTGGGAAATGGGACAAAAATATAAATTTTCGGCCGTAGCGGAAGGAACGGAGATTTCTCTTTCTATCGATGACAGACAGGTGCTGCGTGTGGAAGACGGGCAGTATGCTTATGGTATGTATGGATGTGGTTCGCTCTCCATGGGAAGAACATTTTTCGGAGATTTTGCGGTCGGGACGAAAGCGGCCGGCCGGAAACCGGAACAGACAAGAGGATGAAAGAAAATGAAAGTATTAAATTACGGTTCTTTGAATTATGATTATGTATATTTGGTAGAACATATGGTACAATTAGGAGAGACGATCTCTTCTTCCGATATGGAAACGCATTTTGGTGGAAAAGGATTGAATCAGTCGATTGCGCTTGCCAAAGCCGGCGCGGAGGTTTACCACGCGGGCATGGTCGGCGAAGACGGAGAAGACCTGATTGCCTTTTGCAGAAAATACGGCGTACATACCGATTTTATTACAAAACAGACGGGAAAGAGCGGCCATGCTATTATCCAGATAACGCCCGAAGGAGACAACTGTATTATTTTGTACAGCGGTTCCAACGGGAAAAATACGGAAGAAAAAATAGACGAAGTGCTGGCCGGATTTTCGGAAGGCGACCTATTGTTGTTACAGAATGAGATTAATCTGTTGGATTTACTTGTAGAAAAAGCATATGACCGGAAAATGAAAATCGTGCTGAATCCTTCTCCGATGAACGAAAAACTCTTGCGCTGCGATCTGAAGAAAGTGTCTTTGTTCATGCTGAATGAAGTGGAGGGGGAGCAGCTTACGGGAGAAACGGAAGCGGGGCATATTCTGCGCCGGATGCGGGAGCTTTACCCAAATGCGAAAGTAGTGCTTACGCTTGGAAAAGAGGGGAGTATTTATGCCGGTCCGGGTATGGATTGTACCTGTGACAGTTTTACGGTCGATACGGTCGATACGACGGCGGCGGGAGATACTTTCACCGGATATTATATTGCTTCCATTCTGCGTGGAAAATCCATAGAAGAAAGTTTAAAGACTGCTTCTGCGGCTTCCGGCATTGCTGTTACAAGAAAAGGCGCTGCGCCCTCTATTCCGGAGGCGGAAGAAGTGGAGGACTTCCTAAAAAAATATTCTAGGTAAGGAGAAAGCGCAAAATGAAATTCTCATCGGTTACAAACGAAAAACTATCGGACAAGGTCATCAGCCAGATCATGAACAATATCAAGAGCGGGAAGTTACAGCCGGGGACCCGGCTGCCCAATGAACCGGAGCTGGCGACGAACTTTGGCGTAAGCCGGGGAATTTTGCGGGAGGCGCTTACCATCCTCCAGGCGAGAGGAATCATTTACCGTAAGCCTAAAGAGGGGACTTTTATTGCTCCGGACGTACTGGAAGTGATCAGCGGAAGCCGGGAAGTATCCGTCAGGGAAGCTACCTATCTGAACCTGATAGAGGTGCGGGAATGTTTTGAACCCCGCGTGGTGGAAAAAGTGATCGAGCTTGCAAGCGATGATGAAATCGAAGAACTGGTAGAACTGGTGGAAAACGGAACGGTCAAAAATGCAGCCCATTCGCTCGATTATTATTTTCACTACCGCCTTGCGGAACTTTCCGGTAATGTCGTGTTCGTGAATTTTATCGATACCTATTACGATATTATTGACGAATTGAAGACCAAGTCAAGCAAACAGAAGAATCGGATTTCACAGATTAACGAAGAGCATAAAAAAATCCTTGAGGCAATTCAGAAGCGGGATTCGGAAAAAGCCAGACAGCTTATGTACTATCATTTGCAGAAAGTAAAGGAGCATGCGCTGGCGAATGAGAATTCCCGGGCGAAAGGAGAGACAAGTCTGTAAAACAGACCCGGACAGAATCATGGGACAGAAAAAGAAAGCCGGAACCTGGGCGAAAGAATATCTCGTGCTCACACTGGCTGTAATTGTTTTGGTCATTGGAATCTATGTTTTTAAATTTCCAAATCATTTTTCTTTTGGAGGAGTAACAGGCATTGCGGTATTGCTGGAAGAATTTCTGCCTTTCAGCGCCAGCACCCTGACTCTGGTTATGAATATGCTGCTGCTTATTGCAGGTTTCTTATTTTTGGGAAAAGGGTTTGGCATAAAGACTGTCTATGTCAGCGTATTAAGCTCCGCAGGGCTGGAATTTCTGGACAGATATATGCCGTTGCAGGGGCCTTTGACGGACCAGCCCGTTTTGGAGCTGGTCTTTGCGATTGTTTTACCGGCGGTCAGCGCCGCAGTTTTCTTTTATTATGACGCATCCGGCGGCGGAACGGATATTGTGGCAATGATCGTCAAGAAATATTCCGATATGAATATAGCGATGGCATTATTTCTGGTCGATTTGCTGATCTCCGTTTCTGCATGGTTCGTATTTGGCGCACAGACAGGACTTTTTTCTTTCTGCGGTCTGATGGCAAAATCTCTGGTGATAGACAGAGTCATAGAGAATATGAACCTGTGCAAATATCTGACAATCATTTGTTCGGAGCCACAGCCGATCTGTCAGTTCATTCAGGAACAACTGCACCGGAGCTCCACCATTTTCAAGGCGGAAGGCTCTTACAGCCACAATGACAAGACGATTGTGCTTACCGTGATGAAGCGGAAACAGGCCGTCCGGCTTGAACGTTTTATCAGGCAGCAGGAGGCCGGCGCATTTATCATGGTGACAAACAGCAGCGAAATCATCGGAAACGGATTCCATGGATTTCATTAAAAAGTACTTCTATAATGGATATTTTCATTTGCGGCTGATGCCGGATAGAAAGAATAGAAGAAAGAGGATTCATATGCAGATTCAATATTACGACATAGGCTTAAACTTATTTTGTAAACAATTCCCCGAACCGGGAAAACTCATCCGGGAAGCGAAAGAAAGCGGCGTCTGCTGTATCCTGACAGGAACAGATGTCAAAGAGAACCGTCAGATTGACGGGTTTGTAAGAACGCATGAGGCGTTTGGCACGGCGGGGATACATCCGCACAATGCTGACCGTGCGAAACAGGAAGATTTTCAGGAAATCGAACGGATTCTGTCTGAAAATCCGAAAGTAGTCGCAGTGGGAGAGTGCGGATTGGATTACGACCGGATGTTCTCCACGAAAGAGAACCAGATACGGTGTCTGGAAAAACATATCGTGCTTGCGGAAAAGCTGGATAAGCCGCTGTTTCTTCATGAGCGCAGCGCGGCCGATGATTTTGTGAAACGGTTTAAAAAGCATTCGGAGATTTGCGCAAGGTCGGTGGTACATTGCTTTACGGGGGATAAAGCGACGCTGGATAAGTATCTTTCGATGGGATTTTCTATCGGCATTACCGGATGGATCTGCGATGAAAAGCGTTCCAAAGAACTGCGGGAGGCGGTAAGGCTGATTCCGCTCGACCGGATTCTGGTGGAAACGGATGCACCGTATCTGACGCCGAAAAACGTAAGCGGCCTTGGGAGAATCAATGTTCCGGGAAATATTGTATATGTTGTACGGGAACTTGCAAAGCATATGAAAGTGGAAGAGGATGTTCTGATGGAAAATGCGCGGAAGAATACGGAAAGAATTTTTCACATAAGGGAAAACGGCGGCCTATGAAAACGAAATTGCTGATCGTAGATGATGAACCGGGGATTGTGGATATGATGAGAAGCTATTTTGAGCCGCATTATGATGTGCTGACGGCACGAAACGGCGATGAGGCGCTTCAAAAAGTATCCGCAGCCCCCGATTTGATTTTGTTGGACATCAATATGCCGGGAATGGATGGGCTGACGGTCTGCCGGAAAATCCGGGAGTATGTCGCATGTCCGATTCTGTTCCTCACGGCCCGCATCGAGTCTGCGGATATCGTGAGCGGATTCGGCGTCGGTGCGGATGACTATATCGTAAAACCGTTTGATCTGGATGAGCTCGGTGCACGGGTAGAGGCGCATCTGCGGCGGGAACAGCGGCGGCAGAGCAATGCGTCGGTGCGGTTTTTCGGAGAACTTGCGATAGATTATTCTGCCAGAACGGCGGTGGTTCAAGAAACCCAGATTTCTTTTTCCAAACGGGAATTCGATATCTTGGAACTGCTTTCCTTAAATGCCGGACAGGTCTTTGACAGGGAGCGCATTTATGAGGCGGTCTGGGGGCTTGACGGGGACGGAAACAGTGATACCGTGATGGAGCATATCCGGAAAATCCGGGCAAAACTGGGCGCGCATACGAGCTACAGTTATATTGAGACGGTCTGGGGGTGCGGTTATAAATGGAACGGTTAAAAAATATGGGGTTAAAGCGTTCCTTTTTTCTGCTGTCGGTATCCTGTCTGTCTGCGGCGCTTCTGTTGACCTTCGCCATTTATTTTATCTGTGGGAAAATAGCGGAGCGCTATCCGCATGGCGGCGTTGCGATCAGTTATGACGGTACGATGACGAAACTGGAAGAACCGACGCCGGAGCAGGAAAAGTTCCTGAGCCTGCTCGACAGGATTCAGACAGCCGTTATGCTTATCGTTCCGGTCAGCGGTCTGGGGCTTGCCGGGATTTTGTTTTATCAATTGAAACTGAAAAAGCCGATTGCAGTTTTAAAAACGGGAATCGGGCGCATACAAATGCACGATCTGGATTTTGCCATCCCGGAAGTTTCAGGCGACGAGCTGGGGCAGCTTTGCGCGGCTTTTGAGACGATGCGGGGCGAACTGCTGCGCACCAATCAGGAGCTGTGGCGGCAGGCGGAAGAGCGCAGGCGGCTCAATGCGGCATTCGCACACGATCTGCGTAATCCGGTTACGGTCTTAAAAGGGACGGTGAAACAGCTTGGGAGGAGCGGCGGACTGGGCAGCGAAGAGGCGCAGGCGCTGGAACGGCTGGAAACGTATACGTTACGCATCGAACAGTATGTAGAGGCGATGAGCAGCATACAGCGGCTGGAACAGATGCCGGTCTGTAAAAAGCCGATAGACATATTCCTGCTGCAAAGCGAGCTGGAAGAAACGGGGAAGCTGCTCGCACCATCCCATAGGGTAAGAGTTTTGGTGGAGGATGATTTTGCGCTGGATAATTCTGTTTTGGATAATTCTGCTTTGGATATTTCTGCGCAGGATGGCGGGACCGTTCAACTGGATCATGGCCTGTTTCTGACCGCTGCCGAGAACCTGATCGGCAATGCGGCGCGCTTTGCGAAGGAAGAATTGACGATTTTTCTGGTAAGAGAAGGGAATGTGCTCAAGCTGACCGTGGAAGACGACGGCCCGGGATATCCGGCGGCGCTTTTGCAGAGCGGCCCAAAGCCTTTCGGTAAAATGAGCGGGGATGCCGCACACTTCGGCATGGGCCTGTACAGCAGTATGCTGCTGTGCATGAAGCACGGCGGAACGCTTACTTTGCAGAACGGAGCAGAGAGCGGTGCGGCGGCGACGGCTTCGTTCGCCGTATAAAAGTTTAGGCTGGCGGATGAAAGGACATTATTGCAATCTGTATTGTGGTTGCCAGATTCAAAACCCAGTGGCCTGCCATAATATAAGCAACAGTCCCTTTTTTACGATATTGGAAACATATCCATATCGTTAAAGGGAAAAAAGATAAAAACCGATAGGTCATAAATCTCAGATCAAATATCATAGGGATAAAGCTGTGTTGTAAGGCATAGAAAAACGCAGGGATAAAAACAGCCGCCCATTTTGACGTGAAGCCGTTCACTCCATATCCCAAATAGACGCCGTCCTCTGCAATCGTCGTTGTCAGCGGGAGCATAACAATATTGAAGAGAGCGAGATAAGGGGAAATGGGTGCGATCATCATCGGTGCAAGGTAGGGAAATTCGCCATAACAAAGTCCTCCCGCGAAATACATTCCGCCCATACCGATCAGCAGCATGATGACAATAAAAAGAAATCCTTTGAAGATGCTTTTTGGCCTTTTTTCGTAATGTATCATTTCAAGATAGGTTGTATTGCCGCGTCTGCAGAGGAACCATAAAACAGAGATGGTAATGATGTTGATTATGGATGCAAGCATTGTCCACCAATGGGTAAGTTCTGTTAAATCCTGACGAGTGATCATGCTGCAAAAAGAAAATGCAGCGATAAACAGGAAACACCGCATCGGTAAAATAAACCATTTCTTTGAATCATATTTCATTGGCAGCATCCCCCCTTATTATCTGTGTCATGGAAAACTTCTGCTCCATGAAAAAGCATTGTAACGGTGCTTTCAATAAATGAATCCCGTTCGGTTTTGGAATACAGATCATATCCCAGGATTTCTTTTGCACTATTTTTGGCAAGAAAAGCTGCCTGCATGGCAGAAACAAGAATAAATACAAGCAATCTTTTGGTTTCTTCTTTGTGCCTGCTTCTGAATGCAAAAGCAAATCCCTTTTGTGTATAAACGGAATTGCTGTCTGCCGAATAATTTTGCAGGTCATTTAAAATCGATATGCCGGCAATCGCCTGGTTCTCAAAAAGAAAATCAAAGGTATTGCGTGCCCAGAATATTAAGCGGGTTTCATCGGACAAACCGTCATCTTTTGTGAAATCTGTCAGATCGGGTGCAAATCCTGCCAGCATCGTCTTTATGGTTCTTTGGATACATTCTGCTATCAGATTTTCCTTGCTTCCGAAAAAATAATTGATGGAACCTAATCCGATATCAGCCCTTTCCGCAATGAAACGTGAGGTGATCTTTCTGGTGTCACCGTTGTATTCTTTCAGCAATTCCGTGGTAATTTCGATGATACGATTTTTGCTTTTTTCGTTGTCACTCATAATATCCTTCCTCTGAACGGTGTTCATAAATATTGTAGTGAACAATGTTCAGAAAGTCAATATTTGTTTTTCCATAAAAGTACTTGACAAGAATAATATGATTCCATATAATGAACATTGTTCATGTTGAGGTGATTGGATGAATACAGTTGTAACATCAAAAGAGGATATTTTGAAAACCAGTAGGGAACTGATTCGGCAGCAGGGATGGTCTGCGATCAATATCCGTTCTGTTGCTGCGGCCTGTGGAGTATCGGTGGGGGCCATTTACAATTATTTTGATTCTAAAGCTGCGCTGGTGTGCGCCACGGTAGAAAGCGTCTGGTGTGAGATTTTCCATCGTCCGGAGGATAGCGTTGTGTTTGAAGATACTCAGGCTTGTATCGTATGGATGTATGGGCGGATGGAGTACGGTTGCAGACAGTATCCCGGTTTTTTTACGCTGCACTCCCTGGGCTTTATGCAGGAGGATAAATCCGATGGAAAACGGAGAATGCAGCAGGCCTGGCAGCATATTATGGATGGGTTGTGTTCCGTCTTAAAGCAGGATGCCAGAATCAGGGCCGATGCGTTTACGGAGCAGTTTACGGTCGAAAGATTTGCGGATATCTTATTTTCTCTGATGCTGTCCGCTTTGCTGCGGCAGGACTATGATCCTACTGCTGTACTGGAGATTATCAGCAGAGCCCTTTACTCCCGCGGGCAATGAGAAAAATAGCCATGTTTACATGGATATTTGACGAATGCCGCAAGGGTCAAATATCCCGTTGCAAGCTTGATACCCCGCTGCTTTCAGAAAGGGTATAGATTATAATTCCACTGGATGGTGGTATTTTTTATCCCACAAAATGAACGTTGTTCACCAAAGGGGCAGAGCGGTATTAGCCGCCGCCACAGTTGAAAATAAAATAGAACATAAAGGAGAATAAACCATGCAAGCAATCGTAGAAACCCTGTTTGATGCTGTCTACCTTATTTCTGTCATTACAATCGGAATCTTAATGATTCGGGGCGGCAAAGGAAACCGCCAATTCCGTCTGTTCGGTTGGATGGCTGTTGTGTTGGGAGCGGGGGATTCGTTCCATCTGGTTCCCCGGGCTCTTGCCCTGTGTACTACCGGTCTGGAGAATTACACGGCTGCCCTGGGCATTGGGAAGTGGATCACCTCGGTCACGATGACGATTTTTTATGTGCTGCTCTATTATGTCTGGAGGCAGCGGTATCAAATCAGCGGCCAGGGCGGTCTTACCGCCGCCGTGTACGGTCTGGCCGGTGTGAGGATTGCGCTGTGCATGATGCCGCAGAACCAGTGGCTCAGTGCCGAGGCGCCCCTCTCCTGGGGCATCTACCGCAACATCCCTTTCGCCCTGCTGGGGCTTCTGGTGATTGTGTTGTTTTATCGCAGTGCAAAGGTTCACGAGGATAAGGCGTTTGGCTGGATGTGGCTGACCATCGTGCTGAGCTTCGGCTTTTACATCCCGGTAGTGCTGTGGGCGGACACCATACCCATGATCGGGATGCTGATGATTCCAAAGACCTGCGCCTATGTGTGGACGGTGCTTATTGGATATTTCGCAATGAAAAAAGAATGCAGGTAAAGGAGGAACAATCATGAAGCGTTACACGAATATGGCTCTGCTGTACGCCATTTTTGCGATGGTCGGCGGCGTGTTTTACCGGGAGTTTACCAAATTCAACGGTTTTACTTCGAAAACTACTCTCTCAGTTATCCATACCCATTATTTTATGCTTGGTATGGTGTTTTTCCTGCTGTTGCTCCTGTTGGAAAAAAACTTTTGTTTCACCAGTGCGAAGACTGGGCGGATACTGGCTGCCTATCATATCGGTCTGAACCTGACCGCTGTAATGCTTGCCGTGCGGGGAGTGACCCAGGTGCTGACACCTGCGATATCGTCCGGCATGAATGCGGCAATATCCGGCATGGCAGGAATCGGGCATATTCTGATAGGCGTCAGCATGGTGCTTCTGTTGGTGCAGATTGGACACAGCGTATCGACGGAAAAGGTCTGATTGGAAATTCCGGAACTATAAACCAAAGGCATTTTTTTGCAGAACAGCTATTTTTCCTTATTTGAAATTTTTCATTATGGAATTCCTGGAAAATAGAAAACCTTGAGCAATTCTTGAGATTTACCCGTTACACTCTCCTTAGTAAGAAAAAAATACAAGGAGAGTGTTTTTATGTTCATTGAAGTAAAAAAACTTAGTAAAGTGTACGGGAGCGGCGAGAATCAGGTCGTCGCGCTGCAGGAGGCCGACTTGAAACTCGAACCGGGCGATTTTGTTTCGATCATGGGGCCTTCCGGAAGCGGCAAGAGTACGCTGCTGCATTTGTTGTCCGGGCTGGATAGGCCGACTTCGGGCAGCCTGTTTTATGACGGACAGGATATCTACGGTTTCAGCGATAAAGCATTATCGGCATTCCGCCGCAGACGCATCGGTTTTGTTTTTCAGCAGTTCAATCTTCTGCCGGTGTTGACGGCGCGGGAAAATATTCTTATGCCGCTGCTTTTGGATAAAAGGCAGGGAGAAGAGGCGTATCTGGAACAGCTTGCAGAACGGCTCGGCATCGGGGACAGGCTGAATCATCTGCCCCATGAGCTTTCCGGCGGGCAGCAGCAGAGGGTGGCAATTGCGCGGGCATTGATCGCCGGGCCGGATGTCATTTTTGCGGATGAGCCGACCGGAAATCTGGACAGCAGGAGCGGCGGGGAAGTGATGAAGCTGCTGGAAGACATTTGCAGGGAAATGGGGAAGACGCTTGTCGTCATTACCCATGACAGCCGGGTTGCACAGCTGGCCGACAGAATGTTTACGATGACGGACGGGAGGATAGATTGAAAAATCAGAGATTTTTCAATCGCGAATTTGTGCCTGCGGCGCAAATATCGCAGGTTGTGGGAAAGGCATGGTAATTAGGTTGAAAAATCAGAGATTTTTCATAGACGAATTTATTCGTCTTGCGAATATTGTGCCTGCGGCGCAAAGTTCGCAGGTTGAGAGAGAGGCATAGTTATGAAAATGAAATCATATCACACATTGGCATGGAAAGAAATTTTGGAACAGAAAATTGTATCCGTTCTGATTTTGACGGCAATCGTCCTGTCTACGATGATGACGGCGGCAGTCGGGCAGTCCGTCGGGGTGCTTTCTGCCATGCGGAAGCAGCAGGCAGTTGCCATCGGCGGAGACCGCTATGCGACATTTGTCCAGCTGACGGAGGAGCAGGCGCAGTTTTTGGAGCAGGATGAGCGGTTGTCTTATGCCGGCCGCTTTGTTACGCTTGGAAGCATGGAATTGAATGATCTGCTGCAGCTGGATTTGGCGGAGTATTGGAATGGCGGCATGGAAGCACGGCCTGCTTATATACAGCTGGTAGAAGGACGGCTTCCGGAAGGGCCGATGGAAATCGCTCTGCCGGAGGATGCGCTGCAGTTTCTCGGTTTTACCGGAGCGGTTGGCGATACGATTCCGCTTTCTCTTTCCAAGCCGCTGCGTCATGGCGTTCAGATTGAGGCTTATGACTATCAGGCCGATTTTGTTCTGACCGGTATCACGAAAAGTAATTACCTGGGATATACATACGGCAGTATTCTGGGATTTGCGGGGGAGGGCACTGCAGAGGCCGTTCTGCCTGCAAAATATCTGTATTATAATGTGGATGTCAAAACTTCGGATAAAAAGCATTTTCTGTCTATCATGGAGGACATAGGCAGCACGCTGAATCTGCATGAACTGGATACCATTTATAACTTTCCTTATTTAAAAGCGTTGGGCATCCACTGTGAGGAAGCGGATGACGATTCCGTAAGCGATGAGGGATTTTCATATCTTTTTCTGGTGGGCGTGCTCGTCGTCGTGCTGGTTCTGACGGCAGCAGGGCTGGTCATTTATAATATCCTGAAAATTGCCGTTTCCAGGCGTATCGGCGGATATGGCGTGCTCCGTGCGATCGGGGCGGAGAAGGGGCAGCTATATGGACTCGTGGCAAAAGAAGTGCTGCTCTTATGCGTGTTTGGAATCCCGACAGGTATGCTGCTTGGCGCTTTGTCTGCCAAAGGTATTTTGACCGCGGCACTGAGCCAGTTATCGCCAAAGATGTTTCTGGCACAGGATATGGGGCAGCTTCAGGCGTTGATTGCCGAAAACGGCGCCGGAAAATGGGGGTATCTTCTGCCTGGCGCCGTTATTCCGCTTCTCTTTGCTTTTCTGGCGGCAGCTCCGGCGGCACGGTTCGCGGCGAAAGTATCTCCTGTTACGGCAATGTATGGGAATGCGGGAACAAAGGTCAGACGAAGGAATCGGAAGAAAAAGAGAATACGGGGATTTGAGCGGTATTATGCCTGGCTGAATCTGCAGCGGAACAAAAGCCGCACGGTCATTACCGTTCTTTCGCTGGTCATGAGCATTACCGTGTTCATTACCCTGCGGGGTGTTCTTTCCCTGCTCAGCGTTACGGGTGCGGAATCGGAGCATTTGGGAGATTATTCCGTGGTGAATGAGTATAATGGTTTTTCACCGGATGAACTTGCTGACATGGAAGCAAGGGCGGATGTCGTATCGGTGGCGGCGCAGCAGTTTTCTCTTTATGAACTGGATGAGCAGTATTATCCGGTCGGAATCGATACGGATTTTGCACTTGGCATTGGCGAGACATTTCAGATTTTCGGATTGAATGATGACTGGATGAACGCTGTTTTTGCCGACAGGCTTACGGAGGAACAGCTAAACGCGCTGAAAGCGGGGGAGGGCTGTGTCATCCGCAATCCGCTTCCATTGGAGATAGAAGGGGAAACAATCGGGAAAACCTGTATTGAGGAAGGCCGGACGATTATGACGGCAGGCCGGGAACTGCCGGTGCTGTTGTCTATCAGCGGTTATGACGCCTATTTCAGTGTGGGTAACAGCGGCTTTATCAACGGCGTACAGGTAATCGTGAGTGACCGTTTGTATCCGCAGCTGACAGGAACGGACGTTTATGCCGAACTGCGTCCGGCCATGAAGGAGGATGCCGACAGGGCGGCTTTTGACAAAGCGCTCGATGACCTCTGTGCGCGGACTGCAGGAACCACTTGGATTTCCTATGAGCAGACCGACCGGCAGCTGCAGGAAAGCGAAGCACAGATTCATATGCTGGCCTGGGGACTGATCTTGTTCATTGGACTGATTGGGATTTTGAATATCATCAATACGGTCTATACCAATATTCATACGAGAGTGGCGGAAATCGGGACACAGCGGGCCATCGGCATGAGCCTTGGGAGTTTATATAAAACGTTTCTGTGGGAAGGAATTTACTATGGACTGATTGCGGCATTGATCGGAAGCATTGCGGGGTATTTCAGCACGATGCTCATAGAAGCGGCCATTTCCGATGCGCTGGCTTTCGTGGCGGTACCTGTCGGCCCGATTTTGGAGGCTTCTGCCTGTTCCGTTGCGGCCTGTCTGCTTGCCACGGCGATTCCCATGCGGCGGATTTCCAGACGCAGCATCGTGGAGGCCGTAGGAGCGGTCGAATAAAGTTCATCAGCCGGAAAGGTGAATACAACCCTCCGCATTTATGGTATACTGTAACAAGCGCAAAGAAAAAACAAGCGACGCGGGTTTGCGAGTGAAGTTCGTGTGACCGCGGACTTGCAGGCCGTGCTCAAATGGAGGGTAATCTATGACTCATGAAAAAGTATACGCAATGCGTTTCGACAAAATTTATCCGATGCTGGTGGCAAAAGCGGAAAAAAAGGGAAGAAGCCGGGAGGAAGTAGACCAGATCATTTGCTGGCTGACCGGTTATACCACTGGAGAAATCGAGAAAACAAGGGAAAACTCTACCACATACGGAGACTTTTTTCGGAATGCACCCGCGCCCAATCCGAACAGAAAACTGATCAAAGGAGTCGTCTGCGGGGTGCGTGTGGAAGAGATTGAGGAGCCTTTGATGCAGGAAATCCGATATCTGGATAAGCTCGTCGATGAACTGGCAAAGGGAAAGCCGATGGAGAAGATTCTTCGCGAAAGCGGGTGGAGGTGTCCTAAGTGCGGCCGTACTTTTCAGCATACAAATCAGGATCACTATTGCGGCGAAGCGCCTGCAACGATTGAAGAATATATAAAACGACAACCGGAGCAGGCGCAGGATTTTCTGCGGCAGATAAATAATGCGGTCAGAGACGCTTTGCCGGACGCGGTGGAAAAAATATCGTGGAGTATGCCGACTTATTGGAAAAAGCATAATCTGATACAGTTCGCCGCATTCAAAAAGCACGTTGGCCTGTACCCCGGCCCTGAAGCCGTAGAGGCGTTTGCGGACAGGCTGCAGGCGTATAAGACGAGCAAAGGAGCCATACAGTTTCCCTATGATAAGCCGCTGCCGCTTGCGTTGATCGCAGAAATCGCAAAGTGGTGTGAAGGAGCGTATGGCGAATAGTGCCGGATGAATTTATCCGCCCGCATAGACATGCGAAACCTGTCCGTCAAGCGTATTTCCAAGCCCGTACACCACATGGCTGATGACATATTCGCCGCCGTTGATGAACACTTCTATCAGGTTTGGCTCTGCGAAGATATCCAGTTCATGGCGCGTCAGGCTTTTTGGTGTGCCGGCAGTCAGGGCAGGGCCTTTGATATCTCCGAAGACGCGGCTCCGGTCTGTTTTCACATACCCCTGTTCGACCCATATCCGGTATCCGCCGATATCGAGGCTTTCTCCTTCGGAAAGCGTCGTTTTAATTCGGCGGGGAAGGGCGGATGGCATGGCAGTATATTCTTCTGTGGTGATTTCTCTGGAAAAATAGCGTTTCACTTCCGGATGTACCCGGAAAGAAAGACGGCCGCCATTCATTTCAATCACTCTCGGAAGGCACATCATGCCGTTCCATGGTTTTTCTCCGGGTTCTTCCACGGGCTTCGGCATTCGCATCCATGCGATCAGGACGCGCCGCCCGTCTCTGTCCAGATTCGTCTGGGGCGCATACAAGTCCCCGCCGTAATCCACATACCGTAATTCTCCCAAAAGGTTCAGGGAACAGGTTTTCCCGTCAAAAGAAGCCGGAGCGCAGAGGGCATGGTGTTCATAGCCTTTTGCGGAATCTGCGATATACATGGGAGAACCGATGAATCCATAGGAATCACCCAGTGGGAACAGGTCGGGGCATTCCATGATTTTTCCGAAATTTTCATGGCTGTATTGAGACGCATATTCCCAGTTTTCGCCGTCAGCGCTTCGGTAGAACAGGATGCGTCCTGTCTGTCCGCCTCTGGTGCTTCCAAGAAGCATATAGTAGTTTCCGTTTTCATACCAGACTTTGGGGTCTCTTGTATTTACCGGATGACCGACGGCTTCGTCCCGGAGGACTGGAATGATCTGTTTTTTGGCGTTCCAGTTATCGAAGTGGAATCCGTCTTCTGAGATTATCATTGCCTGACTGGTTTCAAACTGGTCCGGCAGCGATGCGTGGATATTTTCTGCATCGGCTTCCAGATAGTGGACGGCGGAGTAGTAGAGATAAAGCCTGCCGTCTTTTTCAATCGCGCTTCCGGAAAAGATGCCGTTGCTGTCATAATATTTGGTCGGGAACAGTGCGATATCGAGATGTTCCCAGTGCACGAGGTCTTCACTGACCGCATGGCCCCAGTGCATTGTTCCCCAGACCGGTGCATAGGGGAAATGCTGATAAAAAAGATGATATTTTCCCTGATAATAAATGAATCCGTTCGGGTCGTTCATCCAGTTGCCCGGGGCCTTTAAATGCAGCGTATTTTTTATCATAAGAGCATCATGCCTTTCTGCTTGTATTTCTTTTTAATATGCGCTTATTATGCCATACAAATTGGGAGAATGCAAAGCATTCTCCCGGTTGAGAAAGACTCGCAAAGCGAGGCGTAGAACTTCTTAGCGAAACTCCCATTGGAGTGAGCTTTAGAAGTTCTTCTCACCTTTTTATTTGACCGCACCTGCCACGACGCCGTTGATGATCTGCTTCTGCAATACCATATACAGGATCAGAATCGGGATAACGCATAACAACAGTCCCGCCATGATCGTGCCGTAGTCTGCGGAATAGGTTCCGTAGAAGCTGTATGTGGATAAGGGCAGCGTCAGCAGTTTCTTATCGGTCAGAACGAGGGATGGCAGCAGGAAGTCGTTCCAGAATGCCAGTGCGTTCAAAATGACCATTGTGGAAATGATCGGTTTCAACAGCGGAAATACGATGCGGAAGAAGGTCTGCGAGTGGGTGCAGCCATCGATATAAGCCGCCTCTTCCAGCGCAATCGGAATATTGCCGTTCAAAAAGCCGTGGAACATAAAGACCGACATCGCCATGGAAAATCCGGTGTGCATGAAGATCAGCGTCAGTCTGTGGTTCAATATGTTGAGCGTACCGCCGTAAATGCTGACGAGCGGAATCATGATCGCCTGGAAAGGAATGATCATGGACGCTACCATCAGGGAGAAGGTCACACTGGAAATCCAATTCTTATGGCGTACGATGTAATAAGCTAACATCGCAGCTAACAGCGTTACGAGGACCGTTGCCGAAACGGTCACGATCAGGGAGTTTTTAAAGGCGTTTAAAAAGTCCATCTGCGTAAACGCTTTTACGAAGTTGTCAAAGGACAGGCCTTTGATGGTAAAAAGCCATGAAAACGGGCTCTTGATGATATCGCGTTTCTGTTTCAGAGAGTTGATGATGACCATGATAAAGGGAAACATATATGCGATAAATACGATGATCAGGCCGGCCATCATCAGCGCGTTGATCACTTTTTTCCTGGTTCCGCCGATTGTTGTCTGTGTCATTATGCCTCAACCTCCTTTTTCTTTGTCAGATATACCTGAAGTCCGCTGATACATGCCGTGATGATGAAGAGAACCAGAGCTTCCGCCTGCCCGACGCCGAACTGCCTGGAAGTGAAGGCTTTCTCATATACATGCATTGCTGCCATTTCCGTTGTGCCGTAAGGCGCGCCTGCTGTCAGGGAAAGGTTCACGTCGTATACCATGAAGGCGCGGGAGAGCGTGAGGAACAGGCAGATCGTTACGGAAGACATCATTAACGGCATGATGATATTTTTCAGTTTGATGAAGCCGGAAGCGCCGTCAATGCTCGCCGCTTCCAGAACGTCTTCGCTCAGTCCCATGAAGCCCGCGACATAAATCAGTATCATATAGCCGGATAACTGCCATACGGAGACGATGACCAATGCGGCGAAGGCTTTGCCGGGGTCGGATAGCCAGGATGCCTCAAATGCGCCCCAGCCGGTGGAATCGCCAATGCTGACAAATACTCTGGAAAAAACGAACTGCCAGATATAACCGAGTACGATACCGCCGATCAGGTTCGGTGTAAAGAAGCCTGCCCGGAAAAAGTTCTGTCCCTTAATGCCTCTTGTCAGAAGCCATGCGATCGCAAATGCGATGACGTTTACGATGATGACGACAAAAATAACATAGCGGAAGGTCAGAAGAAGAGATGACCAGAACTGGGTATCTTTTATAACACCGACGAAATTTTTCAGCCCCACAAAGTTCTTATCCCGTGACACGCCGTTCCAGTCTGTCAGTGTCAGGTAGACACCGTAGAGGAACGGAACGATCACAACTGCCAGAAAGCAGAACAGACCGGGCAGTGCAAATGTACAGAAATCTTTTCCATTGCTTTTGGATTTCATATCGTTTACCTCCTTTTATTGTTTTTATTCCTGCTCATCCCAATAGGCCTGGATGGAGTCGATCAGTTCCTGCCTGTCGCTTCTGTCGGCAAGGTATTTCTGCATTGCCGCACCCAGGACCGCCCAGTGGTCGTTCGGTACGATGGCGGAAGCGTTGAAAGCCTCGTCGTTATGAACTCTTTCATAAATATCCCGGCTGAGCGGGTCGCTCGGTTCATAAGGATTGTTCTGGAAAGGCGGAATGATGTTGCATGTTTTCACGAGCATCTGCTGTCCAATCTCACTGTAAACGATCCAGTTCAGAAATTCTCTTGCGGCAGCCTGTTCTTTTTCCGATGCCATCTGGCCGTCCAGCATGATCTGTTTGGAAGGGGAGGCCTGTATCTTCTGGTTGACAAAATCATTCGGGTCGTTGTTCATAAAATAGGGCAGGAATCCATAAGCGTCTTCGTTCTCCGCACCTGCTTCTGACAGATTCGGCCATGCCCAGTTCCCATTGAACCAGAAAGCGGTCTTGCCGTCGGCAAGGTCGATCGCCATTTCATCATAATCGGCACCAAGCGGGTCCTTCGCGGATACATTGTATTTTTTTAGAACATCGAACGCATCCAGAAATTCATTTACACGGGGATATGCGTTTAAATCGAGTTCTCCTGCCTTGACCTGTTCGATGACTTCCTGTGCGCCTTCTGACGTGCCGTTATAGGTCTCGTAAATATATTGAAGCTGGTGTGCGCCGAGCGACCAGTCCTCTTTTGCCAGAGATAACGGTCTGTCCATGCCGGCCGTTACCAGACGGTCCAAAAGTCCGGTGAAATCCGCCAGTGTGGTGATAGAAGCGGGGTCAAAAGACTCTCCCAGCGTTTCTTCGATGACGGTGCGGTTGTAGATAATGCCGCGGCCTTCAATACAAAGAGGAAAACTGTATACTTTGCCATTCACCTCTGTCAGATAACCTTCCGCTTCTTCGGTCCAGGGTTCTTCTGTCAGGTCTGCGGCTTTTTCTTCCGCCAGTGCGATGACGTCCGTCGTATCCAGAATAGAGAGGGTGGGCGGATTACCGGAATTGTACAGGCTGACGACTTTCGTATAAGGAGAGTCGCCGTCAGTGACCGGCATGACTTCTACATGGACCCCTGACCTGCTTTCATATTCAGCGCTCATTTTTTCGAGCGCTACCTGAATTTCTGCTTTGGAATTTAAAAGTGTGATGCTTGTTCCCCTGAGGGAAGTGTCGTACTGAAAGGTGTCCACCGAAGTGTCGATTGGCTCTTCCTGCACTACTTCATTGGGATCGTCCGGGTCGCTGGCGAAGCCGAAGGTACAGCCTGTAAGTGAGGTAGACAACAGCGTCAGAGAAAGTCCCAGACAGATGCGTGCTAACGCTTTTCTTTTCATCGCTCAATCCTCCTGTTCGTGTTTGGTATGTAGACTTTTATTTGGTTAAGTAATCGGTTAAGTAACCGGTTCCTTTGTGACATTATCGTACCATTTGGAAGAAATGCCGTCAATCCTGAAATGAAAGTTTGTAGGATGTGCTGATTTTAAAAAAGGGAAATTATGCAAATGTTACAAAACCGGTTACTTAACTGGTAACTTGACCGATTACATATTGCCTCTTTTTTCTGTTTTTGCTATACTTGGCACAGGGGATTCTGATACGGAAGGAGGCGGTTCATCATGGCGAAGAAGAAAAATGTCACCTTTGATGATATTGCAAAATATACGAATTTTTCAAAGACAACAATATCCCGTTATTTTAACGATATCGATTCGCTGACGCTGGAAAATCAGCAGATCATATCGGATGCACTCGTCGAGCTGAATTATAAGGAGAACAAGGTCGCCCGGATTCTTGCAAACGGCAAGACAGAATTTATCGGTATTATCATTCCGGACCTGTATTATCATTTCTATTCGGAAATGCTGGCCAGCATTTTATCCACTTATGAAGAGTTCGGCTACAAATTTCTGGTCTTTATCGGGAATGAAAAAGAAGAAACGGAACGAAGTTATATTCAGGAACTTTTGGCATATAAAATTGAAGGCATGATCATTATGAGCCATACCATTCCGTCCGGGGAACTCGCCAAACTGCCCATTCCTATCGTGACGATCGAGCGGGAAGATCAATATGTGTGCAGTGTCAATACGGATAATTATATGGGCGGCTATCAGGCGGCGGGACTTCTGGCAAAACATCGCTGCGATATCCTGATTCATATCAACAGCCCGTACAATGAAGCGATTCCGGCAAACGGGCGTATCAGGGGATTTACCGATTTCTGTACGGAACATGGCCTGCGGAATGAACTGATCCTGAGAGAGTTCGGACACACACATGAGGAGGCGAGGGAGCAGCTTATCGATATACTGAAGCAGCTGGAAACAGCCTATGCCGGACAGAAAAAGGGGATTTTCATTTCCAGTGATACGCTTGCCAATACCCTGCTCAATCTTCTGATCAGAAAATATGGCAGGCTTCCCGACGACTACCTGCTCGTCGGTTATGATAATTCGCTCATATCGCGGGAGGCGATCATTTCCATCAGTACCATCGGGCAGCAGATAGAGAAACTGGCGCATGAAGCGGTGAGTCTGCTCGTGGAGCAGATGGAGGAACGGAAGAAAAGAAAGCCGGTTCCGTTAGAAGAACCGATTCATAAAATTATCACACCAGTGCTGTTCCGAAGGGAAACGACGGAAAAAAGCGCCGCAGACGGGGATGGAATGGAGGAAATAGGAAGATGAGTGAAACGGACAGGAGTCCGATAAAAAAAGAACAGGGGAGGATATTTTATGGGAAGGAAAGCGAAAGGGCCTTATAAAAAAAGATTTGAAAAACATTTTGAAGAGCTGCGCTGGCTCTATATGGAATTGTATGATAACGGTTCCATGTTCGCAGAACTGTGCAACAGGATGGCGGAATTCTATGAAGAACGCGGCGAGGAGCTTAAAAAACTGGATATTGAACGGGAGAAGCAGCCGGACTGGTATAAGAAGAACGATATGCTCGGCATGATGTTTTATATTGATAATTTTGCCGGAAATCTGAAAGGCGTGGAATCCAGACTGGATTATCTGGAGAAATGCAATGTTAATTACATTCATCTCATGCCTTTTCTGGATACGCCAAAGGGCCGTTCCGACGGCGGCTATGCGGTCTCTGATTTCCGGAAGGTGCAGGAAAAACTCGGTACGATGGAAGATTTGGAAGAGCTGACCGCGTCCTGTCATCAGAAAAATATGAATGTCTGCATGGATTTTGTCATGAACCATACTTCGGAAGACCACGAGTGGGCGAAGAAGGCGCGCCGTGGCGACGGCGAATATATGAGCCGCTATTTCTTTTTTAACAACAGGCAGATTCCCGATGAATATGAAAAGACCGTGCCACAGGTATTTCCGACGACGGCGCCGGGCAATTTCACATGGCTTCCGGAAATCGACCATTATGTCATGACTTCTTTTTATCCGTATCAGTGGGATTTGAATTATAAAAATCCGAGGGTATTCAATGAAATGATGTATAATTTCCTCTATCTGGCGAACAGGGGCATTGATATTATCCGTATCGACGCGGTGCCCTATATCTGGAAAGAACTGGGAACACAGTGCCGGAATCTGAAACAGGTGCATACGATCGTGCGTATGATGCGCATGATTTCCGAAATCGTCTGCCCGGGCATACTGCTGCTTGGCGAGGTTGTCATGGAGCCGGAGAAGGTGGCGCCCTATTTCGGGACAGTCGATAAACCGGAATGTCATATGCTCTACAACGTTACAACGATGGCGACGACCTGGCATACGGTTGCTACGAGGGATGTCCGCCTTCTGAAAAGACAGCTCGATATCGTGAACCATCTTCCGAAAGAATATGTGTTCCTGAACTATCTGCGCTGCCATGACGATATCGGCTGGGGGCTGGATTATGCGACGCTGCAGGCGGACGGTTTCGGGGAAAGGTCCCACAAACAGTATCTGAACGATTATTTTCAGGGATATGCCGGAAACAGCACGAGCCGCGGAGAACTCTATAATGCTGATCCGGTCACGGGGGATGCCAGATTCTGCGGCACGACGGCTTCTATGTGCGGCATCGAAAAAGCAGGATTTGAGCAGAATGAGGAAGCTATGGAACGCGCAATCTGCCTGGATGTCATGCTGCATGCCTATATGTTTATGCAGTCGGGCATTCCGGTGCTCTATGGAGGCGATGAAATCGGTCAGGTCAACGATTATACCTATAAAGAAGACCCGGATAAAGCGCAGGATTCCCGCTATATCCACCGTGGGCCGATGAACTGGCAGCTGGTGGAAAAAATCGTGGATGAGCGTTCCGTGGAAGGCCGGATTTTCAGACAGTTGGGACGGCTTGAGCAGATTCGAAAGTCGGAAAAAATATTCATGACGGATGCGGACGCATGGACGTTTGAGACCGGAGAAAACAGTGTGCTTGGCATCGGAAGATATTATGAAGGAAAAACGCTGCTCGGCCTGTTCAATTTCAGCGAATATGATAAAGCGATAGAACTGTCAGAGAAAGAAGAGTCCTATATCGAACTGTTTTCCGGAAAGACGGTAAAAGCCGGACGGATAGAGATTCCGGCTTACGGGTTCTATTATCTGAAAAAGTATAAAGGGAATGAAGATTTTCTAAGGCGGTAGAAAACACCGCCTAAGAAAATCTATATCATTCCCCGGAGAATCGCAAAACGATTCTCCAAGTACGGATGGAAAGTGAAAAGAATGGATAGAAGAGGAAAGTATAATGAAGAGGATTTATCGTAAAATTGTAAATATATTATTGATTGCGGCAGTCCTGGCAGGAACCTGCCTGTCCGTACCTGTCGTATCATCTGCGGCAGGCGCGGATAAAACGGATAAAATGGAAGTGCATTTTCTGGATGTGGGGCAGGGTGATTCCACGCTGATCGTCTGCGGGGAACATGCCATGCTGATTGATGCGGGGGACGACTCCAAAGGCACGCAGATTCAGAATTATCTGCAGAAGCAGAAGATTGAAAAACTGGATTATCTGGTGCTGACCCACCCGGATGCGGACCACATCGGCGGCGCGCCCGTGATCATCGGTAAGTTCGAGATTGAAAAAGTGTTCGTATCCAACTATGAAAAAGACAATAAGACCTATCAGAAGCTGATACAGGCGCTCGATAACAAAAGGCTGAAATACACGACACCGAAAGTCGGAGCACAATATTCTCTTGGAGCGGCGACCATTACCATCCTGGCACCGGGTAAAGAATACGATAATCCGAACGATGCCTCGATTGCCCTGCTCGTACAAAACGGCGACCATACATTCCTCTTTACAGGAGATGCGGACGAAGAGGCCGAACAGGATATACTGGACAGCGGCATGGAGGTTTCGGCGGATGTCTATCAGGTAGGACATCATGGGAGCAAGACTTCCACGTCGGAAGATTTTCTGGAGGCGGTAAATCCGGTTTATGCGGTCATAAGCTGCGCCGAAGGCAATGAGTACGGACATCCTCATGCCCAGACGTTAAATGCGCTTAGGGCAAACGGCGTCAAAGTATACAGGACCGATGAGGCGGGTACGATAATCGCTTCTTCCGATGGTAAGAAACTCACGTTCAACGTGCCGGCTTCCGAAACATGGAAAGCGGGAGAACCGACCGGGGCCTCGAAGACGCAGAATGCGGCAGCAGGTTCGACAGCGAAAGAGCAGAGCGCGGCAGCGGGTTCGACAACAAAAGAGCAGAGTGCGGCAGCGGGCTCAGCAGAAAAGGCACAGAGCGGAACGGCGGAAACTTCCGTGCCGCAGCAGGAAACAAAACAGGAGCAGAAGCCCGCTCAGAACGCGGTGCAGGATTCTTCCCCGGCTGTTCAGGAGGCGGAGCAGGCTCCGGCGGCTTCGGATACATCGGAGCTGACTTATGTGCTGAATACGAAAACGAAGAAGTTCCACAAGCCTTCCTGCAGTTATCTGCCGACAGCCAACCGGAAGGATACATCGGAAAGCAGGGAGAGCGTTATCGCACAGGGATATGAGCCTTGTAAGAAATGTAATCCGTGAGGGAAGTAGAGCAGTTATAGAATATGCCAGATTGAAAAATATGTAAAGTTCCACTTTTGTTGGGCGTACCGAAAACTCTTTCGGTGCGCTTTTTTGCGTGCTGAGATACCCGCTGTATGGGAACCGTGCGCCGCCCCTTCAGTCTTGAAACTGCATCCATTTAAATCACCTGCCAGTCTGTAACTATTATTTAGTGTTCACAGTTTTTTCAAATTTTAATGGAATTAGAACTGAAAATTTTCAGTTTTCTTTCAGCAGGCAATGTTATGCTTTTTCCAAAACTTCAACAGTTTTTCTATGTGGAGACTGCATGAAGAAATAGAGTGAAAGGAAAAACGCATATGGAACAACATAATCACTTATTAAGACAAGGAGGGATATTATGATTTCTGTTAAGCACCTGTCAAAATACTACGGCGAACATCTTGCTGTAGATGATATATCCTTCGATATTACCGAAGGTCATGTATATGGCTTCCTCGGTCCTAATGGTGCTGGAAAATCTACAACAATGAACATTATTACAGGCTGTCTGTCAGCTACGGACGGAAAAGTCCTCATCGACGGGCACGACATCTTTGACGAACCGGATGCAGCTAAAAAGTTGATCGGCTATCTTCCGGAACATCCGCCGCTGTATATGAATGAGTCCCCGCTGGAATACTTGAAATTTGTTGGAGAAGCCAAAGGTCTTCGGGGAGCTGAATTATCTGCACAGGTTAGCGAAGTGATTGAAAAAACAGGTATTTCCAATGTAAAAAACCGCCGTATTTCAACGCTGTCGAAAGGATATAAACAGAGAGTCGGAATCGCACAGGCTTTGCTTGGTAATCCCAAAGTCATTATTCTGGATGAACCTACTGTCGGTCTTGACCCTATTCAGATTATTGAGATTCGTGATTTGATTACGGAATTGGGAAAGACACATACCGTAATATTCTCATCCCATATTCTTTCAGAAGTGCAGGCTATCTGTGACCAGATTGTAATGATAGCCAAAGGAAAGCTGGTAGCGTTTGGCGAACCGGAAGAACTGCAGAAACAGCTTCTGACACCTAACGAAATTATTCTTACTACAGATGCAGCGGATATTGAAATCAAAAAGATTCTTGATAATGTTGAGCACATCGCTGAAATTGATGTTGAACCTTCAGAGTCCGAGTTTACTGTAGCACACATAAAATCCGATCATGATGATATTTATGATTTGTCTTCATCTGTATTTCGTGCCTTTGCCGTAAGTGACAGGATTATCTATGAAATGTCCCTTAAGAAAGGAAATCTTGAAGATGTCTTTATTGAGTTATCTGAAAATGCAGATGCTGAACCTGCAAAATCAGATGAAATACAGGAAAAAGATGTCACAGTAGAAAGTGAGGTGGACAAGGCATGATTGCCATTTTGAAACATGAGTTGAGAATCTATTTCCACAGCCTTACGGCGTATGTTTTCGGTGCATTTTTGTTAGTATTTGTGGGCATTGGCGCTATGTTATATAATCTCCAGGCTGCTGTCAGCAATTTTGAGTTTGTTCTTGGTTTTAGCAGTGTGGTATTTGTGGTAATCGTTCCTGTTCTGACAATGCGCGTTATCGCAGAAGAACGCAAGCAGAAAACGGATCAGCTGTTATATTCCCTGCCGGTATCTACCACTAAGGTTATTTTGGGCAAATATTTAGCTCTTTTATTTGTCTATTTGATCCCTCTTTGCGTGATCGCTGCATATCCGGTTATCTTTTCGCAGTATGGGGATGTTTACTTAGTGACTTCTTATGGCAGTTTGATTGCATTCTTTATTATGGGAGCCGCCCTGATTGCCGTGGGTGTTTTTATATCTTCTCTGACAGAAAACCAGGGGCTTGCCGCCGGCATTGGAATTGCCGTGATCCTTTTTAATTATTTTAGCGTCAGTCTGGCTGAATATGTCTCTGCAACAGCTTTTGGTACTGCGGCTGCGATTTTTATCATTGCTGTGCTGCTTGGTTGGATTATCCATCATCTGACTAAAAATAACACTCTCGCTTATGGTGTCAGTCTGGTATTGATGGCTGTCACTGTAGCCGTATTTTTTGTTGATGAGACAAAATTTGAAGGTCTTCTGCCTGATATTATGAAGAAGCTTTCTCTTTTTGACAGATTAGATACATTTGTGAATGGTGTTTTTGATATGACTGCCATTATTTATTTCCTGTCTGTAATAGTATTCTTCTTATTTTTATCTGTGCAGTCACTTGAGAAGAGGAGGTACAACTGATGAAAACAAACAAGAAAACACACGGAAGTCAGTTGGCTCTCAAAGGCGGTTCATACTCCCTGATTGTCACGGTAGTCGTGTTGGCTATATTGATTGTTGTCAATATTTTTGCATCTATATTACCTGCGGCCCTGACCAAATACGACATCAGTTCCAGCAAACTGTATTCAATTACCAGCAACACGAAAGTTGTCGTCAATAATCTTCAGCAGGACGTAACGATCTACTGGGTTGTACAGGCAGATGCCGAGGATGACATTATTGAGAACTTGCTTGGCAAATATGAAAGCCTTTCGGAGCATATAAAGGTAGTAAAAAAGAATCCGGATGTATTCCCTGCCTTTACAGAGCAATATACCGATGAAATGGTTCCTAACAACAGTTTGATTGTCGAATCTGATGAGCGCAGCCGGTACATTAGTTACAATGATATCTATCTGGCTGAACCGGATATGTATTCTTACACTTACACAACATCTTTCGATGGCGAAGGTGCTATTACATCGGCGATTGATTATGTTGTTACGGAAGATCTGCCTCAGTTATATGTTTTGGAAGGACATGGCGAAGCTGAGCTTCCATCAACTTTTGCAGACGCTATCGAAAAAGAAAACATTGTAATCAACACGTTATCTTTGCTGACTGTTGATGAAATCCCGGAAGAAGCTGATGCAATCATGATATATGCCCCTGAAAGTGATATTTCAGAAGAAGAAAAGACCATGTTGGCTGACTATACAGCTAATGGAGGCAAATTACTGGTGATGGCCGGCCCTGTAGAAGGAACTGTTCTGACCAATCTGAACAGCCTGCTGTCTGATTACAATATAGAAATGGCAGAGGGTATTGTCGTTGAAGGAGACCGTAACCATTACGCTTTCGGATATCCTTATAGCCTGGTGCCGGAGATGGAAGATTCCAATATCACTGCTCCTCTAATTGAAGAGAATTATCATCCTATACTTCCTCTGTCCCAGGGTATGACCATTGGAACCACAGAAAAGGGAACTGTAACCGAATTAATGACCACATCCGATCTTGCGTTTAGCAAAACCGCAGGATTTGAACTGGAAACTTACGAAAAGGAAGATGGCGATATTGACGGTCCTTTTACAATGGCTGTTTCTATCGAAACCAGTGGCGCAGGGCAGATTATCTGGTTTTCAGCCTCAGATTTTCTGAATGATATGTATAATGCCTTTTCTTCCGGTGCAAATGTGGATCTGGCTATGAACTCTTTATCTTCCCTTATTGGAGAACGTGAAGCCATTGCCATCCGCAGTAAGAGTCTTAACTATAATTACCTGACCATTACGGCTTCTACGTCTAATACGTTGAAAGCATTGATGATTGGTGTGTTCCCGCTGGTATATCTCGGAATCGGCATTTTCATTATTATAAGAAAGAGAGGCAGACAGAATGAAACGATCTAAACGAATAATTACTCTGGTGGCCGTTCTGGTGGCAGTGTGCACTGCAACATTTGCTCTGACAAAATATGAAAAGAAGCAGGAAGAAATCCAGAATAGCGATGCGGTCATTCTGGAAATTCCTGTAGATACCGTAGAATCACTTTCATGGGAATACACAGAAGATGGGCTGGCCTTTCATAAAGGCACGGATGGCTGGCTGTATGATGGCGATGAAACGTTCCCTGTCAGCGAAGATAAAATTTCAGATATCCTTTCACATTTTGAAGCATTTGGTGTAAGTTTCATCATTGAAAATGTGGAAGATTACAGTCAATATGGACTGGATAAACCTGAATGTGTCATCCGCCTGTCTGCAGCTGACCAGAGCTATGAACTCAAACTTGGTGATTTCAGCAAAATGGATGAACAACGCTATGTAGATATTGGGGATGGAAATGTTTATCTGGTCAGCCAAGACCCTATGGATTATCTGGTGTCTGAGCTGTCAGGAATGATTTTACATGATGATACTCCGGATTTTGAAAACGTTGCCGATATTCAGTTTACCGGAAGTGAAAATTATAGTATCACTTATATTGAAGAAAGTACAGATACTTATAATGAAGATGATGTCTATTTCACCGGAAAAGACGGGAAGAATCTTCCATTGGACACCGATAAAGTAACAAACTATCTGGATACGGTCTCTTCCTTGAGCTTATTGAACTATGTAACTTATAATGCCACAGATGCAGAACTGGAAAGTTATGGACTGGATGAACCGGAACTATCCGTAACTGTTAATTATACCTACACAGACGATGATGAAAAAGATATCTCTGACACCTGTATCCTGCACATCAGCCGAAATCCGGAGGAACTCAAAGCGGCTGAAGAGGCAGAGGCTAATGAGGAAGAGGAAATTCCTGCTGTTACCAAATATATACGGATTGGTGATTCACAGATTGTCTACGAATTGGATGACTCGGCTTATAGTATCCTGGCTGCAGCGTCTTACGATGACCTGCGGCACAAAGAAGTCATCTGGGCTGATTTTGGTATTGTGACTCAAATTGATATCACATTGGAAGAAGAGAGCCACAGCATCACATCTGTTTTGGACGAGAAGGATGAATCCAATGACCGTATCTGGTACTACGGCGAAGAGGAAATTGACATCAATGATTTGCAGAGTACGTTGGCAGGCCTGAGTGCTGACAGTTTCACTGATGAAACTCCGGATCAGAAAGAGGAAATCAGTCTTATCGTATATTTGGATAATGAAAATTTCCCGCAGGTAAAAATACAGCTTTACCGTTATGATGGAAGTCTTTGTCTGGCTGTTGTGGATGGTGAAAGTATATCTCTTGTGGACCGCTCCGCCGTAATGGATCTTGTTGAAGCTGTCCAGGCCATTGTCTTGAATTGAACCATATGATAAAAAGTGCCCGCACCTTTCAGATGCGAGCGCTTTTTATCATATAAGAATGTGTTGGGAAGTGCGGCATTCGTTATTTCTTTATATTGAGTTGAACGAAAAATGAATTGACACCATCTTTACTTTCAGCCCATATCCTGCCCTGATGCTGTGCAACAATATTTTCCGCTATGGAGAGGCCAAGTCCAAAGCTCCCCCGGCTCCGTGCCTTATCCATACGATAGAATCTCTGAAAAATATGCTTCAATTCTGCTTGTGGAATTGGATTTCCCTGATTGGAAACTTTCAAACAACATTTATTCCGCTCTTTACTATACAATGTAACATGAGTTTCACTATTGGCTAAAGAATACTTTTGCGCATTGTCCAACAGGATATCAATAACCTGCTGCAAGCCATCTTCATTGCCATGAACAATGATATCCGGTTCTACAAAACTTTCAAATGATAACCCTTTTTCATAAAAAATACCTTCAAAAGAAATAGTTGAATTAAGAGTTAATTTACTCAGGTTGATTGGACTCATGGGAAGTGTTGTCATTTGATTGTCTGATTTAGCCAGAATCAGTATCTTTTCAACAAGCTGTTTCATTTGTCCGGACATAAGGAGTATGCTTTGTAAAAAATTGTTTTTCTCCATTTCATTATAGTCTGGGCATTGTAATAGTTCCGTATTTGTCATAATGACAGTAAGCGGAGTTTTTAGTTCATGGGATGCATCTGCAACAAACTGTTTTTGCTGCTGCCATGCCCTGGCAACAGGTTTGACTGCCCACCGGGACAGGAAAATACTGATTCCAAGAAACACGAGAAAACTAAATAGACCAATGACAGCAAACGATTTAAGCAGACTATTCAGAGTATTAGTTTCGCTGGATATATCTGAAAATACGATTACTGTTCCCATCGGCATTGATATACGGCAATAACGCAGGTTATGTTCTTTGATTAATCCGATTTCCTGCCTGTTCTTAACAGATTCGTTTATCAGATCTATCAGGAATCCTCGATTTGACAGATCATAATAACCACCATCGGAGGAAACAAGTTCCCCTTCCGGACTGAGTTGTAAAATGAAGAATGGAAGCCTGAGATCAGAGGTAGAGTCATCCGGATGCCCCGGCTGAAAAGGGTTAGACGCAATGGATCTCATCATATTGATGCTTTCTGTTTCTAAATGCCTTTGTGTGAAGTTATAGATCAGACCAAAAATAACAGACAGCATAATGGTTACAATCGTCATATTGATTACAACAAATTTTATTTGTAGTTTTTTAATCATGGCGTATCGACCTCCACTATATATCCTAAACGGCGGACCGCCTTAATCTGCACGTTCGAACCGATATGTTTCAGCTTTTTGCGGAGCAATCCTACATAAACCTCTACATGATTTTCAACTGCGTTGGAATCAAACCCCCATACGCGGCAGAGGATCAGCTCCTTTGAAAGAATTTGGCCATGGGATGACATCAGATAACGCATTACATCAAACTCTTTCGAGGATAGGCGGATACTGTTTTCGCCGCAGACTAAAGTACAATTTGACAAATTCAGTGAAGTGTCTCCGACAACCAGTTCGTTAATCTGAGGACCCTGCCTGCGTAAAAGTGCATTAATGCAGGCAAGTAGCTTTCTGCTGTCAAATGGTTTGGTCAGATAATAATCGGCTCCTGCATTCAATCCTTCAATTTCATCTTCCAGTTCAGATTTTGCTGTCAGCATTAGTATCGGTGTTCCGCAGCGGTCTGCGCGTACTTTTTTGGCTACTTCATATCCATTCATTTTCGGCATCATTACATCCAATATCAGAAGGTCATAAATGCCTGTTTCTGCGTATGCAGCTCCTTCTTCACCATCATAAACACATTCTACTTCAAAACCTTTTTTGGTAAGAAGAGCATTGAGAGAATCTGCTAACAATTTCTCATCTTCTATAATCAGTATTTTCATAGGAAACCTCCTGGGATTTTTGAGTGAATCGTATCATAATAATATGACCAAAAGTTGAAGAAAAGCTGAAGAAGTGGAAATTCACAAATTTTTCACAACTAAAATCAGAATTTTTCAGCAAAGAAAATTTAGATTTCATCGGAGAAGCGGTGGACGATACAGTATAGGTACTGCCGAAGTAATAGGAAACAGCAGAGGGGATGATATGTGAATGTATGATGTGATAGTGGCCGGGATGGAGAGCGGGTACTGTGCCGCTGGATTTTCAGGTGTTCAATATTCATAATAGCCTCCGGAACCTCAGTTGCAGTACAAATCCAGTTAAGGATATATTTTTACTTATAAAGCGATAAATTGTCAAATTCTGTTCTGTCGGCGGTATTGCCTGGCCTGTTGCATGGTCAGCATCCTTTTGCCAGCATCCCTTTCATATTTTCCGTATTGTCAAATTTTTGTCAATGTGGTATGATTACACCGTATTGTATCTCATATAAGAGAATGATAACAGGAGGAAACGTACCATGAAAAATGAAAGAACTTACGAACTGGTGCTGACAGCACTGTTCACCGCCATAATCGTGATTATGGCATTCACACCGCTGGGATATATCCCGCTCGTTGTTATCAATGCGACGATCATTCACATTCCGGTCATCTTGGGAGCGCTATTTCTTGGACCGAAGAAAGGTGCATTTTTAGGATTCGTATTTGGTTTCACAAGCTTTATCAACAACACATTCAAAGCAGTTACGCCGTCGGCCTTTGTCTTTTCACCGGTGCTTGCGGTGAATATCGTAGGCGTCTTTGGCATTTTCAAGAGCCTCTATATTTGCTTTGTGCCGCGTATACTGGTAGGCGTCGTTCCGTATTATGTATACCTGCTGATACATAAATTGCTAAAGGGCGGACAGAAGGTATGGCGCATCATCATAAATCTTGCGGCATCTTTGATACTGCTGTTTTCATTGAACGCATTGCTGAATCGTTTGCTGCAGGATAAATTAAGTGAAAGCATCTGTATGACGCTCAGCTTTGTAGTGGGAATTGGGGCAGGTGTCATTCTCTTTGTGGTATTGTCTTTTGCCGGTTATAAGAAAGGTTCTACGAATATTGCACTCGCTTATGCGGGGCTGGCCGGCGCTTTTACGAATACATTGCTTGTTATGAGCGGTATTTTTATTTTATACAGAGACGCCTATGCACAGGCGCTCGGCATTGCGGGAGAAGCGGTGTTCAATACGATCATGGGCATTATCAGCTTTAACGGCGTTATTGAAGCCGTTGTTGCGGCTATTATCATAGCGGGTGTCGGGCTTGCATTAATGAAGGTCAAGCCAATTAAGGGGAAATAAGAGGAGCCGCCAGCCCATGACTGATGGAAGCGGCAGAGTATACACAAATAGAAAGGAAAATAAAAAAATGATTCTGGCAGTAGATATCGGCAATACCAATATCGTCATCGGCTGTATGGAGCAGGAGAAGATTTATTTTGTAGAAAGGACATCGACCAATATCAGTAAGACGGAACTGGAGTATGTCGTGGAGTTCAAGACGCTTTTGGAGCTGTATCGAATCGATATGGCGGAAATTACGGGCTGTATCATGGCTTCTGTCGTGCCGCCAGTTACCAATATCGTCAAGGCTTCCATAGAAAAACTTCTGCGCATTACACCGCTTCTCGTGGGACCCGGTGTTAAAACGGGGCTGAATATTCTGATGGATAATCCGGCGCAGGTAGGTTCCGATTTGATCGTTAATGCGGTCGCGGGCTTACAGTATTATGGTGCGCCGATTATTTTGATTGACATGGGAACTGCAACGACGATCAGTGTGGTGGATGATAAGAAAAATTACATCGGCGGCATGATTCTGCCGGGCGTTAAAGTTTCTCTGGATTCCCTTGTCAATCGGACCTCTCAGCTGCCCAAGATCAGTTTGGAAGCGCCGAAAAGAGTTATCGGGAAAAATACCATTGACTGTATGAAGAGCGGTATCGTGATGGGGCAGGCGGCCTGTCTGGATGGTATGATCGAGCGGATACTGGAAGAACTCGGTTACGAGGCGGCGGTTGTTGCGACCGGCGGACTTGCGGGCAGTATCGTGCCTTATTGTAAGCGGAAAATTGTTCATGATAATGAGTTGACTTTAAAGGGACTCGGTCTTATTTATTGGAAGAATGCGGAATAAAAGTGTGAGAAGAAGTTCTAAAACTCGCAGCAAAGGCTGCTTCGTTAAGAACTTCTACGGTTCGCGTGGCGAACCTTTCTCACACTGCAGAATGTCCTGACGGCCATTCTGCATGAATTGTTTGTGCTGATGTCTGCAACGTCCGACACAAACATTGCAGGTTGTGGAGCATGGTTATAAATATGAATGGAACAGAAGGGAAAAGGAATGTTACAGGGAAAGCATATTGTACTTGGCGTGACAGGCAGCATTGCGGCTTATAAGATCGCATCGCTTGCCAGTATGTTAAAAAAACGGGGCGCGGACATTACGGTCATCATGACGCAGAATGCCACGAACTTCATCAACCCGATTACATTTGAAAGCCTGACGGGCAATAAATGTCTGGTCGATACGTTTGACCGGAATTTTCAGCATAGTGTTGAGCATGTAGCGCTGGCAAAACAGACGGATGTGGTAATGGTCGCGCCGGCTTCTGCCAATGTGATCGCGAAAGCGGCGCACGGCCTTGCGGATGATATGCTGACGACGACCCTGCTCGCCTGTCAGTGCCCTAAGATTTTTGCGCCCGCCATGAATACGCGGATGTATCAGAATCCCATCGTGCAGGATAATATGAAGATATTGCAGAATTACGGCATGGAAGTAATCATGCCGGCTTTGGGGTATCTCGCCTGCGGCGATACCGGAGAAGGGAAAATGCCGGATCCGGAGCTTTTGCTCGAGTATATCATCAAGGCGCTTGCGCCGAAGGATATGCGGGGAATCAAAGTATTGGTGACGGCCGGCGCTACAAGGGAAAAGATAGATCCGGTGCGTTATATCACGAATCATTCCACCGGCAAAATGGGCTATGCGGTTGCCCGGGCGGCAATGCTTCGCGGCGCGGAAGTGACATTAGTGACAGGAAAGACGGAACTGGAGCCGCCGATGGGCGTATGCGTCATCGGAATCGAGTCTGCGGCGGAGATGGCGGAAGCGGTCAAAGGCTGTGCCGGAATGCAGGATATCATCATCAAGGCGGCTGCGGTGGCGGATTACCGGCCAAAATATGCGGCTGATGAGAAGGTGAAGAAACGGGACAGCGAACTGTCGCTGGAGTTGGAGAGGACCGAAGATATCCTCGGTTTTCTTGGAAAGAACAAAAAAGAAGGCCAGTTCTTGTGCGGATTTTCGATGGAAACGGAGAATATGCTGGAAAATTCCAGAAGAAAGCTGGAAAAGAAGAATCTGGACCTGATCGTGGCCAATAATCTAAAGCAGGCGGGGGCGGGATTTGGCACGGATACCAATATCGTCACACTGATTTCTCCGAAAGATACCATACAGCTTCCGATCATGAGCAAAGAAGAGGTGGCTGATAAGCTGCTTACCTATATCATAAAAGGGGCAAAATAAGAAAGGCAGGAAACTTTGTTATGATACAGGATTTAACTGTGGGAGACTCCGGAAAGGTTCTGTTAAGATACACCATACCAATGTTCATCAGCGTGGCCTTTCAACAGATATATAATATTGCGGACAGCATGATCGCCGGAAAATTTGCGGGAAAGGATGCGCTCGCTGCGGTGGGCGCTTCTTATCCGATCACAATGATCTTTATGGCTGTGGCGGTGGGCTGTAACATCGGCTGTTCCGTTGTTATTTCGCAGCTGTTCGGCGCCAAAGCTTATGAGAAACTGAAGACGGCGGTCTATACGACGCTGTTTACGGGTTTTCTGCTGTCGGTGATCTTGATGGCGGTCGGTCTGGCCGCGACACCCGCGATGATGCGCCTGATCCGGACACCGGATAATATTTTTGCGGATGGGGCATTATATCTGCGAATCTATATCGGCGGATTTGTTTTTTTATTTCTTTATAATGTTACAACGGGAATGTTCAATTCCCTGGGAGATTCCAGAACGCCGTTGTATTTTCTGATCGGCTCTTCCGTCGGCAATATTTTGTTTGATTTATTGTTCGTTGCGGTGTTTCACTGGGGTGTGGCCGGTGTGGCATGGGCAACGTTTCTTGCACAGGGAGCGGCCTGTGTTCTGGCGCTTTTTGCTTTCCGGCGCAGGCTGGCAGAAGTAAAGACGGAAGGAAAAGCGCAGTTCTTTTCCATAGAAGTGTTGAAAAAAATCGCGCTCGTGGCCGTGCCGAGCATTTTACAGCAGAGTTTTATTTCCATCGGCAATATTTTTATTCAGGGACTTGTCAATTCTTACGGCTCCGATGTGATTGCCGGTTATTCTGCGGCGATAAAGCTGAATACTTTTATCATTACGGGCTTAACGACGCTCGGTAACGGGATATCAGGATTTACCGCGCAGAATCTGGGGGCGGGGAAGCCTGCCCGTGTCCGCGAATGTTACAGGGCCGGTGTGAAAATGGCAATTTGTGTGAGCATACCGTTTTTTGCCGTTTTTTTCTTTTTCGGAAAAGCGATGATGCTGCTGTTTATGGAAGGTACGAGCGGTCTTGCGATGGAGACCGGTATTTTGTTCCTCCGCATCGTATCGCCTTTCTATTTCGTCATTTCCGTCAAGCTGACGGCAGACGGTGTCCTGCGTGGAGCGGAATCAATGCGGTATTTTATGATAGCAACTTTTACGGACCTGATTCTACGCGTGATTCTCGCTTTTATTTTTTCCGCATGGCTCGAGGCAGCGGGCATCTGGATGTCATGGCCGGCCGGCTGGTGCGTGGGAACACTTCTCTCCGTTGCTTTTTATAGAATTGTGATAAATGAACTGATGACGGCAGGAACTGGAGAAAAAAAGGCGGAGGTATAAGACAGGCAGGAAACAGCATAAAAGAAAGGCAGGGATATTAATTTATGAGAATTGGAATGGGCTACGATGTGCATCGTCTGACAGAGGACAGAAAGATGGTCATAGGGGGCGTGGAGATTCCCTATGAAAAAGGCCTGCTCGGCCATTCGGATGCCGATGTTCTGCTGCATGCCATTATGGATGCGCTGCTCGGGGCGGCGGCTCTCGGTGATATCGGAAAGCATTTTCCGGACGCGGACCCGGCGTATAAAGGAATTTCTTCCATAAAGCTTTTGGAGCGGGTGGGCGGCCTGCTGGAGGAACATCTTTTCCTGATTGAAAATATTGATGCAACGATCATTGCGCAGGCGCCTAAGATGCGTCCCCATATCGATGCGATGCGGCAGAATATCGCCGAAGCCCTGCGGATTGAGGTCTCACAGATAAATGTCAAGGCAACGACGGAAGAGGGGCTCGGATTCACCGGAAATGGAGAAGGCATCTCTGCACAGGCCATTTGTATGCTCACTTCTCCCGCAGAACTTTACGACCGCGATGTGGCCGGAAGCGGAAACTGTGCATCCTGTCCCGGCTGTGCAGCGAAGCAGTAAGGGAGCGGCAAGTGGTATAGGATTCCCGCCGCCACGGGACTTGGCCGACCGGACAGCGTGTGCTCCCT
>CAMWXB010000024.1 GCA_947178125.1 uncultured Lachnospiraceae bacterium
AGGAACATTCCGCTGCACAGGCGGCGCGGGATTTCCTGCCGTCACTTAATACCCCTTCTAAATCTAAATATCCGACTACACAAAAACTCCCTACCAAGATAGTACGCTATCTTAAATAGGGAGTCAATAAAGCATTCTCGTAAGCTTCCTCTTTACACAATCTGCGTGATCGCTACCGCTTAGCAGGCTACCGCAAATTTCTGAAGATACTGCTCGAACTCGTTATCATAGCCGTTGCACGTTACTGTCAAAACCTGGTCAAAATTCAACCCGAACACACCAAGTATGGATTTGGCATCTACTATGAAACTGTTATAAGAAATGTCTACATCGAACAGACATTTCGTAGCTGCTGCTACAAACTCTTTTACTTCATCCGGTCTTAACTTAATTCTGTGTTGCATCATCATAAACACCCTCCTTTTCTTTGTTGGTCTGCGCAAATAATGTTAAGGCAGAAATCGTTTTCCTTGTTGAGATGATTATACTCCATTCATTTCATTTGTAAAGTGCGAATTATTGTCTCTAAAGCTGCGACAATTTCCTCAATTTTACATTCTACCCAACAGATGACTGTTTTTGTTTCTTTCTTTGTAAATTATGCCGATTAATCTTTTCGGTCTTTACCTTATAAAAGCGCATTTTTTTCACTTTTTAACAAATTCGACCATATATTCTTGGAACCTCAGCGGCAGCATCTGCTGCTGCAGTTTCAAATTTTTACGCTCTTTTATGGCGATTGTCTGGCAGAACATGGTAAAAAGTTCCTGATACTGCGCTTCCTGCTCCGATAACTGCAGGCTTTCCGGCGCCGGCTCCATGCCCGATACGAGATACCACGCCTTCCCCGCCGGATGTACGCCGTACAAATCCCTTTTTTCATCATAAATGACAAAATTTTCCAGAGGAAGCCGGTCTGCAAAATGAGGCATCAGAAAAGAAACAATATTACACTTTGGGCCTATCTTGGAATATAAAATGCCCTGCTCCAACTCCTGAAACCGAACGAATTCCATCAAACGGTGAATTTCATTCGCCGCACACCTCGATAAACGGAACACCGCATCCACATGTGGATTCATGGAATTTTCCAGAACACGCCTGCCGCTTCCACGGGTAATGCCATCCACCACTGTCTGATACACCGCCTGCCCTTTCTCCGTATCTTCCGTCGCAAGCGCCCGGCATATGCTCATATAGGTATCCGCTCCGAGACGCTTCTGTATGGTTTCCGCTACCTTTCTAGTTTTTACCAAATCCGGCGTAATATACAGGTAAGATGCAAATAATCGCAAATTTTCTTCCTCGCCAATCTGTATATGAAGATGCTCATGTCCTTCCCGGAAAGCATAAGCATCATAAATCCCTGTAAAAACACCCTCGATGGAGTCTTCGCAGATCAAATATTTTTCTTCCGGCATATCAGTCCCTCTCTCCATGTTTTCCGGTCTCCATAACGTAATCTGAACGTTCCTGAATCTCTCATAAAGGCAAGCTCATCTGTTCATACTGCATTCCGTCCGCCGCAAAAAGCTGCTTTTCCTTCCGGCTCGCAAGGCTCTGATAAGTCAGGTTCCTGACAATATAATTTTCTTCTATTTTCGTCGGATACATCATTTTCCCGTTACAGGTGATAAAATACAGCGCCCGCTTCAGCACAACGCCTATTTTCTTCAAATCTTCAAAATGCAGTCTGCCGAACCGTCTGGCGTTAATAATGCGCCGCGCGCTTTTAACCCCTATGCCCGGTACCCGCAGCAGCATCCGATAATCCGCACGGTTAATTTCCACCGGAAACAATTCCAGATGTCTGACCGCCCAGTCCGCTTTCGGATCTATCATCATATTGAAATTGGGCCGGTCTTCCGTCAGCAGTTCATCCACGGTAAAATCATAGAACCGCAGCAGCCAGTCCGCCTGATACAGCCTGTGCTCCCGTAAGAGCGGCGGCCCGCCGGGCAGCGCAGGCAGGTCTTTGTCCTCATTTACGTTGACAAAAGCGGAATAATAGACTCTTTTCAGAGCAAACTTCTGGTACAGGCTTTCCGCCACCGCCATGACCTGATAATCGCTCTCCGGCGTCGCGCCGATAATCATCTGCGTAGACTGTCCCGCCTCACAGAAACGCGGCGCATGATCATACAATACAAGTTCGTCGCGGTTCTGCGCGATACCGTTCTGTATCTGCTTCATCGGCCGCAGAATCGTTTTCCGGTGCTTGTTGGGCGCAAGCTTCTGCAGACTTTCCGCCGTAGGAAGTTCCAGATTGACACTCATCCTGTCCGCCAAAAATCCGGCTCTCTGTATCAGCGCCGCATCCGCTCCCGGTATCGCCTTGACATGGATATATCCCTGAAAGCGATGCACTGTCCGCAGCTTATAAAGCGTCTGGCAGATCAGTTCCATCGTATAGTCAGGACTGTATAAAATACCGGAACTTAAAAACAGACCTTCTATATAATTACGGCGGTAGAACTCCATCGTCAGTTCACAGACCTCGTCCGGTGTGAAAGAAGCCCGCGGCACGTCGTTGGAACGGCGGTTCATGCAGTATTTACAGTCAAAAATACATTCGTTCGTAAATAATATCTTCAAAAGCGAAATGCACCGTCCGTCCGCCGCAAAACTGTGGCATAGCCCTGCCGCTACCGTATTGCCGATGCCTTTCCCATCCCCCCTGCGCGAAGAACCGCTGGAGCTGCAGGAAACATCGTACTTGGCCGCATCAGCCAGAATATTCAGTTTGTCCATGAGCGACATCGCCGGTGCAATTCTCATTTCCATCGCAGTATCTTTCCTGTTTTCCATGAACTCTCTACAATCCGTTAAGAACATATGTTCTAATTTCTTTTTTATCTTATCACACCCTTGACGATACTGCAACCTTTTTTTTGAACATTTGTTCTGAATACATTTGTTTCGGATTACGCAGCGGTTGACGAATCCCGCCCCCGTGAATATAATACAGAATAGAGAATTTAAACAGAAAAGAGGTTTCCTATGGACAATTTGATTATCCCTAAAGATTACCGCTCCGCGCTGAATCTGCACGATACGCAGATCGGCATTAAGACGGTTAAAGATTTTTTCCAGAACTTACTCGCAGAACGCCTGCACCTGCTGCGCGTCTCCGCTCCCCTGTTCGTCGATCCGGCTTCCGGCCTGAACGATAACTTGAACGGTGTGGAGCGTCCGGTCGTTTTCGGCATTAAGGAACAAAACGATTCTCCTGCTGAAATCGTGCATTCGCTGGCAAAATGGAAACGGTATGCCCTGCAGAAATACGGTTTTTCCTATGGTGAAGGGCTTTACACGGATATGAGCGCAATCCGCCGCGACGAGCAGACGGACAATATCCATTCCATCTATGTTGACCAGTGGGACTGGGAGAAAATCATTTCCAGGGAAGAACGCACGCTGGATTTCCTGAAAGAAACGGTCCGCTCCGTCTACAAGGTTCTGCGCAAGACGGAAAAATACATGGCAATCCGTTATGATTACATAGAAGAAATCCTGCCCCATGATATTTTCTTTATCACGACGCAGGAACTGGAAGACCTGTATCCCGACGTATCCCCGAAACAACGGGAATACTATATTGCAAAAGAAAAAGGCGCTGTCTGCATCATGCAGATTGGCGACCTGCTGGCATCCGGAGAAAAACACGACGGCCGCGCGCCGGACTATGACGACTGGGCGCTCAATGCGGACATCGTCGTATACTATCCGGTTCTGGATATCGCGCTGGAATTATCCTCCATGGGTATCCGTGTGGATAAGGATTCCCTGCGCAGCCAGCTTGAAAAAGCGGGCTGTCCCGAACGGGCAGAGCTTCCTTTCCAGAAAGCAATCTTAAATGACGAACTGCCTCTGACCGTCGGCGGCGGTATCGGTCAGTCCCGTATCTGTATGTTTTTCCTGCGGAAAGCGCATATCGGCGAAGTACAGTCGTCCATGTGGCCTGATGATGTGGTAAAAGAAGCGTTGGCGCATGGGGTGCAGCTGCTGTAGGCAGAAAATAACTCACAGGGGAGATAAGATGAAGCAGAAAAAAATACTGGTCATGATTCCTATGACGCAGGCACAAATAAACAGACTGGAACAGATTCTTCCAGAAGCAGAATATCTCTACACAAGTATCTCTGACGTAACAGAAGAACAAGTACGACAGGCGGAAATCATTCTCGGAAACGTACCGGCCGATATGATACAGACATCAGCAAATCTGGCCTGGCTCCATCTAAATTCGGCGGGTTATGACCCCTATGTGGAAAAAGGCGTTTTGGGGCCGCATACCGTGCTGACCAACAGCAGCGGCGCATATGACAAAGCTGTATCGGAGCATATGTTCGCCATGCTCCTGTCTCTCCAGAAAAAACTGCACTTATACAGAGATGATCAGAAGCAGCATGTCTGGGGCGAAGAAGGAGAAGTCGTTTCCATCGCGGATGCCACGATTCTGATCCTTGGAGCCGGCAATATCGGAAAACACTTTGCCGAACTGACCCATGCACTCGGCGCATATGTAATCGGCGTAAAAAGAACGCCCGGAAATTGTCCGCCCTGTATGAATGAGCTCCATACAATGGCGGAACTCAGAGAACTTCTCCCGAAAGCAGACGCTGTTGTCTCTTTTCTTCCGAGCACTGCTGAAACAAGAGGTCTCTTTAACAGAGAACTTTTTATGACCATGAAAAGAGGAAGCTTTTTCCTCAATGGAGGCCGGGGAGATCTGGTGTGCACGGAAGATTTATGTGATGTTCTGGAATCCGGCCATCTGGCAGGCGCTGCCCTGGATGTGACAGAGCCGGAACCGCTTCCGAAAAAGCATCGGCTGTGGGAAATCCCCAATGCCTTTATCACCCCTCATGTATCGGGAGGCTATCACCTCCCGGAGACGCTGCACAATGTGGTAAATATCTGTCTGGAAAATATGCGGCGGTATGTAAACGGCGAAACGCTGCACAATCTGGTAAAAGAAAGGGCATTCTGAAAAGGAACGCCCTTTTTGATGGAGGATAAACATATGCCATCCGTTGTTTTTGCAGATATCCTACTGAATATACAGATTCGAATACCCCATCAGACTTTCGTCCACCTCTCTTGCGCACTCCCGGCCCTGTCTGATGGCCTTGACCACAAGAGACTGTCCCGTGTGCATGTCACCTGCCACAAAGACATTTTCCACGCTGGTACGGAATGCACCCGGCTCTGTTTTGACATTGGTCCGGGCATCCAGCGCTACTTTGAAGGCGTCCGTCACATACTTCTGACTTCCCAGAAATCCTGCGGCAATCAGAACGATGTCGGCTTCCAGCGTTTTCTCCGAACCTGCGGCCTCTTTCATGACCATACGGCCCGTCGCAGCGTCCTTTTCCCAGGAAAGCTTTACAATCTTAACACCCTTTAAACTACCGTCTTTGTCCTTGAGGAACTCTTTTACCGTAGTTTCATAAATACGCGGGTCATGACCGTATACCGCAATCGCTTCTTCCTGACCGTAATCGGTCTTGCAGATTTTGGGCCACTCCGGCCACGGGTTATTTTCGGCTCTCTCGTCCGGCGCTTTGGGCATCATCTCGATCTGTGTCACCGTTTTCGCGCCATGCCGGATAGCAGTACCGACACAGTCATTCCCCGTATCGCCGCCGCCGATGATAACGACGCGTTTGTTTTTCGTATCCACATACTTTTTATCTTTGAAGTCGGAATCCAACAGGCTTCTGGTATTTCGACCAAGAAAGTCAACCGCAAAATAAATGCCTTTCGCATCCCGGCCCGGCGCATCGATATCGCGGGGATTGGAAGAACCGCAGGCGAGCACGACGCTGTCAAATTCCTTTAACAGCTTATCTGCCTTGACCTCTTTGCCGATATCCGCATTGGTGACAAAGGTAACGCCTTCCTCTTCCATCACTTTGATTTTCCGCTCGATAATATGTTTTTCCAGCTTCATGTTCGGAATCCCATACATCAAAAGGCCGCCGAGCCTGTCGGAACGTTCGAATACGGTCACAAGATGCCCTCTTCTGTTCAACTGGTCGGCCACGGCAAGGCCGGAAGGGCCGCTCCCTACGACAGCAACCGTCTTTCCTGTCCTCGTTTTCGGCGGTCTGGCCGCCGCATAGCCTTTTTCATAAGCATTCTCGATGATCGCATATTCATTTTCCTTCGTCGCGACGGGCTCCCCCGTCAGGTTACAGGTACAGGCCGCCTCACATAAAGCCGGACATACCCTCGATGTAAACTCCGGAAAGTTGTTGGTCTTTTTCAGGCGGTTATATGCCTGTTCCCAGTTTCCCGTATAAACGAGGTCGTTCCATTCAGGAACCAGATTATGCAGCGGACAGCCGGATGTCATGCCGCACAGCGTCATGCCCGACTGGCAGAACGGAACGCCGCAGTCCATACACCGCGCGCCCTGAAGCTGCTGTTCTTCCATCGAAAGATGTTCGTGGAACTCTTGAAAATTTTTAATGCGCTGTTTCGGGCTTACATCCGTCGAAACTTTACGTTCATATTCTAAAAATCCGGTAGGTTTTCCCATGATATTCTCCTCTCTCTATCCTTTTCATCCATCAAAAATCCTGTGCTTCGTAAAAGGCTTCTATCTGAGCCTGCTCCGCACTGAGGCCCTTCTCCTCCATCTGAACGATCAGCTTCAACATACGCTCATAATCATGCGGAATGATCTTCTTGAACTTCGGCAGATATTCTCCGAAGTGATCTAAAATTTCCTTGCCTTTGACCGAATTGGTATACGCAACATGCTCTTTGATCATCTCTTTCAGCTCCAGAACATCATATTTGGAAGTCATCTCATAGGAAGAAACCATTTCCTTATTGACTTTGGTATATAAATCATTGTTTTCGTCAAGTACATAGGCAATACCGCCGCTCATACCGGCCGCAAAATTCTTGCCGATGGAACCGAGTACGACCACGCGGCCGCCTGTCATGTATTCACAGCCGTGGTCGCCGACACCTTCGACAACCGCCAGCGCGCCGGAGTTACGGACACAGAAACGTTCTCCCGCCACACCGTTGATAAAGGCTTTGCCGGATGTCGCACCATAAAGCGCCACATTGCCGATGATGATGTTTTCGTCCTGTTTGAACCGGGAGCCTTTGGGCGGATAGACGATGAGTTTGCCGCCGGAAAGTCCTTTTCCAAAATAATCGTTGGAATCTCCCACCAGTTCTAAAGTCAGTCCTTTCGGGATAAAAGCGCCAAAGCTCTGTCCGCCGGAACCGTTGCACAGAATCCGGTAAGTATCTTCCTGCAGCGTATCGCCGAATTTCCTCGTGACCTCGGAACCGAGAATCGTGCCGAAGGTACGGTCGGTGTTGGATACATCCACTTCCAGACTTCTCTTCTGTCCGCTCTCCATCGCCTTTGACAACTGTTTTAACAACACCTTTTCGTCCAGCGTCTTTTCCAGGCCGAAATCATACACCTGTTTCGGGTCAAAGATTACTTTTTCCTGACACTTCTCATACGGATTGGAAAGAATCAGGCTCAAATCGATTTTCTGCAGTCTGTCCGGCAGGTTTTCTTTTCTCTTCAGCAAATCGGTCCTGCCGACCAGTTCATCCACTGTTCTGATTCCCAATAACGCCATATATTCCCGCAGTTCCTGTGCGATAAAACGCATAAAGTTCTCCACATATTCCGGTTTTCCTTTGAAGCGTTTCCGCAGTTCCGGATTCTGGGTTGCCACACCAACCGGACAGGTGTCCAGATTGCAGACACGCATCATGACACAGCCCATCGTTACGAGAGGCGCCGTCGCAAAACCAAATTCCTCTGCGCCGAGAATTGCCGCGATTGCAACATCCCGGCCGCTCATCAGCTTGCCGTCAGTCTCTACGCGTACTTTATTCCTAAGGCCGTTCTGAATCAGTGTCTGATGAGTCTCCGCCAGTCCGAGTTCCCACGGAAGTCCAGCGTTGTGAATCGAACTTCTAGGCGCCGCGCCGGTACCACCATCATAACCGGATACAAGGATGACCTGCGCGCCGGCTTTGGCAACGCCGGCCGCCACCGTGCCGACGCCCGCTTCAGAAACGAGTTTCACAGAAATTCTCGCCCTTTTGTTGGCATTTTTCAGGTCGTAGATTAACTGTGCCAAATCTTCTATAGAATAGATATCATGATGCGGCGGCGGAGAAATCAGGCTCACGCCCGCCGTAGAATGTCTCGTTTTCGCAATCCACGGATATACTTTGCCGCCCGGCAGGTGCCCGCCCTCGCCCGGTTTCGCACCCTGTGCCATCTTAATCTGGATTTCCTGCGCACTGTTCAAGTATTCACTCGTTACGCCAAAACGCCCGCTTGCCACCTGTTTGATGGCGGAGCATCTATTTAAGCCGTCTGCACCGGGTGTCAGCCGTTCTTTATCTTCTCCGCCTTCGCCGGAGTTGGATTTACCGTGCAGACGATTCATCGCGATCGCCATCGTCTCATGCGCTTCTTTGGAAATGGAACCATAGGACATCGCGCCCGTTTTGAACCTTGTGACAATCGTGTCAACACTCTCCACCTCCTCAATTGGCAAGGGTTTCTTCGCATAATTGAAGTCCATCAGCCCGCGCAGCGCCTTGACGCTCTCTTCGCTATTGACCGCTTTGGTATATTGTTTGAACATCTCATAATCGCCGCGTCTGGTTGACTCCTGAAGAAGATGAATCGTCTCCGGGTTATAAAGGTGCTCATCCGCACCGCTACGCATTTGATGGTGTCCCGGGTTATCCAGTGCCAGATCCGTTGATAGACCGAGTGGGTCAAAAGCCATCGAGTGCAGCGCATCCACTTCTTTTTCAATATCCTTCAGCGTGATGCCGCCGACACGGCATACCGTATTGGTGAAATACTTATTAATGACCTCTTTGTCAATGCCGATTGCCTCAAAAATCTTGGAGCCCTGATAGGACTGAATGGTGGAAATGCCCATTTTGGATGCAATCTTGACGATTCCGTGTAAAATGGCATCATTATAGTCATTGACCGCCGCGTAGTAATCTTTATCCAGCATGTGGTTATTGATGAGTTCCCGAATGCTCTCCTGTGCCAGATAAGGGTTAATCGCAGACGCACCGAAGCCGAGCAGCGTTGCAAAATGATGCACTTCCCGCGGTTCCGCAGATTCCAGCACGATTGCCACACTCGTTCTCTTTTTCGTATTAACAAGATGCTGCTGCAGCGCGGATACTGCTAACAGAGAAGGAATCGCCACGCGGTTCTCATCCACGCCCCGGTCAGAAAGAATCAGGATATTGACGCCGCCGCGGAAGGCCCTGTCCACTTCCACGAAAAGCCTGTCAATCGCTTTTTCCAGGCTGGTATTCTTATAATAGGTAATCGGAACGACTTCTACCTTGAAGCCTTCTGATTTCATGTTCTTGATCTTGAGCAGGTCCGTATTGGTCAGAATCGGATTACGCACCTTGAGCATATTGCAGTTTTCCGGTTTCTCTTCCAGAAGATTGCCGTCTTTTCCAAGATAGACTGTCGTCGATGTAACGATTTCCTCTCTGATCGCATCAATCGGCGGGTTCGTCACCTGTGCAAAAAGCTGTTTAAAGTAATGGAACAGCGGATGATGCGCCTTGGAAAGCACCGGTATCGGCGTATCGACTCCCATCGCCGCGATTGCCTCTGCGCCGTTCTTTGCCATCGGCAGAATACTGCTTTTTAATTCTTCATAAGTATAGCCGAATGCTTTCTGCATCCGTTTTCTCTCTTCGTCCGTAAATTCCGGCACGCGCTGGTTCGGTATCTTCAACTCTTTTAACGCCACAAGATTCGTATCCAGCCATTCGCCGTAGGGCTGCGCGGACGCATATGTTTCTTTCAGTTCATCATCGTCTATTACCCGTCCCTGCACCATATCGACAAGCAACATCTTTCCTGGATGCAGCCTCTCTTTGATGACGATTTTCGCCGGCTCGATATCCAGCACACCCACTTCGGACGAAAGAATCAACGTATCATCATCCGTGATCATATACCGGGAAGGCCGTAGACCGTTTCGGTCAAGCACAGCTCCCATGATATCCCCGTCTGAAAAAAGGATGGAAGCCGGGCCGTCCCATGGCTCCATCATCGTCGCATAATACTGGTAAAAATCTTTCTTCTTCTGAGACATGGTCTTATTATTTTCCCATGGCTCCGGAATGGTGATCATGACCGCCAACGGCAGTGGCATTCCGCTCATCACAAGAAACTCCAGTGTATTATCTAACATCGCTGAATCGGAACCGGACGCACTGACTGCCGGAAGGACTTTGTGAAGCTGTCCGGCAAGATGCTCGGACTCCATTGTCTCCTCCCGTGCCAGCATTTTATCCGCATTACCGCGGATGGTATTGATTTCGCCGTTATGTACGATAAAGCGGTTCGGGTGCGCGCGCTCCCAGCTCGGATTCGTATTCGTGGAAAAACGGGAATGCACGATGGCGAGTGCGGATTCAAAGTCTTTATCCTGCAAATCCTTGAAAAAGGTGCGGAGCTGTCCAACCAGGAACATTCCCTTATAGACGATCGTCCTGCTGGACAGAGACACAACATAGGTCACATCCGTGGACTGCTCAAAAGTCCTTCTTAATATATAAAGCTTTCTGTCAAACTCAAGTCCTTTCGCAATACCTGCCGGCTTTGCCACGAACGCCTGCATGATACAGGGCATACACTCGACCGCTTTATGACCGAGCACAGAAGAATTGGTCGGTACCGTCCGCCAGCCCAGAAACTGCAGTCCTTCCTTTTCCGCAATAATCTCAAACATTTTCTTCGCCTGATTGCGCTGCAGTTCATCCTGCGGGAAGAAAAAGGCGCCAACGCCGTATTCTCTCTCTCCGCCGAGCTGTATACCGAGTTCTGCCGCAGCCCTGACCATAAATTTATGGGGAATCTGCGTCAGGATACCGACACCGTCACCGGTCTTCCCTTCCGCATCCTTTCCGGCCCTGTGCTCCAGATTCTCAACGATCTTCAAGGCATTTTCCACCGTGGCGCGGCTCTTGTGCCCTTTAATATTGACACAGGCACCGATGCCGCAGTTGTCATGTTCAAATTCCATCCGATGAAGGGGAGACCTCGGAACAGTTAATTTTGCATCAAACATAAGATATATCTCCTTTCTTATGATCAAATGATCGAAATATGCTTATCTGCGTGTGATAAAGAACAACAAAAAAATCGCAAAGTGCTCCCTTTGAGGCGCTCCTTTGCGACTAAACTATTGATACTATACACCTATTTTTCCAAGTTGTAAATAAAGATTTTTTTCAGAATTGTCTGATTATTCAAAAACTCGCCATTTCCCGCACAAATTTTCAGATAATTTTATTATTTTTCTTTACATCCGCGAAAGGAATCACGGAAGTGCAGAAAAAGCAGTAACATAACAGAAATACCTGCTAAAAGAATCCCTTTCTGCCAGGTAATGAACCATTCATACAGAACCGTACTTCCCGTAATCACATATACGGAAATATTGGCAGCCGCATGAAAAAGAAATGCGTATAAAAAATCACCACATTTTTCATAAGTATAAGCAATCAGCATTCCCATCAGGAATCCATAAGCCGCCTGTACGGTATTGCCATGATAAAGACCGAAAAGCAAGGCCGAAAGCACAAGCGATAACGCGGCGGAAATCATTTTCTTCATTCTGTTATAAAGGATACCGCGAAATACAATTTCTTCCGCAAGCGGAGATACCACACCATATAAGAAGAGTCCAATCGGAAAGAAAACGCCGTACTGATGTGCCGCAACCTGACTGTAAGATGCCGAGTTTTCCGTCAGACGAAAGGAAATGAATAAAATATTGATTGCTATCGAACTTGCAAAAGCAAGTGTTATTGTAATAAGGATGCGGAACAACGTCCTCACCATCCCGGCATTGCAAACGTTATTATTTACTTTGTTATTGTTTATTTCATGACAGTTGTTTTTATCCTTTTTCTTTTCATAATTACATTTGTTATCGTTCTTTACCTCACGCCGGAAATCTGAAAACATTGGCAGGATTCCTGCCAGCATGGCAATCCCGCCGATAATCGCATTCACGGTTGCTTTCTGCTCCGCGAATAAAGTTTCTACCGCTCCGCCGGCCTTCTGTACGGTTATAGTGACTAAATAGGTCAACAACACAACCGTTATGAAACGGATAATATAATAAATTAAAAACGGCTGTAAAATCATTCCAACCGTTCCTAAATTCTTGCTATGCTTTATATCTTCCCTTTTTTCAGCCATTTAACAGTTCCTCTAATTCCGCCACGGTATCCACAATATAATCCGCTCCGGCCTCCTCCAGTTCACCGGGTAAGGCGTATCCAAAGGTAACGCCTACACTGACCAGATTGGACAATTTTGCTCCCTGAATATCGAACTTCCTGTCACCTATCATGACAATCCTGTCATTATCCTCTATTTCTGCCATTTGACGCAGCTGTCGCAACGCTTCTTCAACGACCTCTTCCTTTCTGGCACGGGTTCCATCCAATTCGCTTCCAACAATGACATCAAAATAACACTCAATATCAAAATGTGCCAAAATCTTTTGAACAAACACCGTCGGTTTGCTGGATGCGACTGCCAGCGTTTTACCCGCCTGTTTCAAATGGGCGAGCATCTTCGCAACACCCGGATAAATTTCATTCTCGAACAGTCCAATCGTGCTGAACCTTTCCCGATAATAGCCAATTGCTTCCGCAGCCTTCTTTTCGTCGAAACCGTAAAATTCCTGAAAACTGTCCGCAAGCGGCGGCCCGATAAAAGGCTCCAGCTTATTTAAATCCGGTTCTTCAATACCGAATTTGCGCAGGGCATGCTGCACACAGCTCGTAATGCCGATTTTCGGGTCGGTCAGCGTGCCGTCCAGATCAAACAGAAGATATTGAAACTGCCCCGTCTTTTCCGGTTTTTTATAAAAAACGTCCCTTATCTTTCTCATTTCCCTCCAGACATTATCACCGTAATTACTCACCAGAACAGAAATCATCCCATTATTCGGATTATATTCCGAGATAAAACTGACGCCCGGATCACAACCTTGAAAATACGCATAGTCCCTGCCATTCGGATTATCAATGATCCACATGCCGTAGCCATAATAGCCTTCTTCTGCGTCAATGCCATCTCCACTCTGCTTGCTGAGCATTTCCGAAACAAGCGCTTCTGAAATCAGATTTCCCTCCAGTAAATTGTTCCAGAAACGAACGATATCTTCTACCGTAATAAATGCCCCGCCTGCACCCGTGCCTTTTGCATCAACAGAAAATATATTGGTGCGGTAATCATCCGTATCGGCACAATAAATATAGTTATTGGCACATTTGGCCGGAAGCTTATCCAATTCATAATATCCTGTTGATTCCATTCCACATACATCGAAAATATACTTCTTCAGGTATTGGTCAAAATACATGCCGGTAACTTTTTCGATTATCATTGCAAGCAATACATAACCAGAGTTATTATACTGGAATTTCTCACCTTTCGGGTACATCATCGGCTTATTGATAAATAACGGAAGCAGGTCACTGTTATGCCTGATTTTGTAATTGGGATAATCTATCCATAATTCTTCATACTCGTCCATCGTGCTTTCATCAAAATAATCGGGAACCCCCGATGTATGATTTAAAAGCTGTCTGACGGTAACGTCCTTATCAATATCATTTAACGGAATATCAAATAACACTTCTAATGTATCATCAAGCCTGATTTTTCCCCGCTCGACCAACTGCAGAATGCCTACTGCGATAAATACTTTTCCTGCTGATGCACTTGCAAATTTCGTTTCTATCGTATTGGGGATTTCATTCGGTAAATCTGCAAATCCCCATTCCCGTTCATATAAAACCTTGTCCTTTTGAAGAATATAGATGTTTCCTCTAAAGTTTTGATCAAATATTTCCTGAATCTCCATTGAAGACCTGTCCTTTCAAGTTAAAACGCCTTCCTGATAAACGTCAGCCCGATGGGATACGGTCCGGTATGCACCCCAATCGTCGCACCGATCTGGAACAGCTCCATGTCCCGAATGCCGCTATACTGCTTTAAGTCCGAGAGCAGCATCTCGCGGAAAGAAACCGCTTCCTCATAATCATATCCATAGCCGATGTTAAAGGCATAATCATCCGGATTTTCTCCGATTTTCTCAAAATGCTTTCTACACAGGGAGACCAGCGTCTTTTTTCCTTTTTCCCGGTTCCGGAAAATGCCGGCCGGAAAGATTTCTCCCTCTTTTAAAATAATCAACGGCTTGATTGCCAGACTTTTGACCGCCGCGCCCATCACTTTTCCGATACGGCCGCCGTGTATCAGATAATCAAAGCTTCCTACTGTAAAAATAATGCGGCCCGTCGGCAGAATTTCTTTCGTACGCTTCACTGTATCCTCAAAACTCCATCCCGCTTGCTGCATCCGACAGACTTCCAGCACAAGAAGGCCCTGGAGTACGGTATCCACCGTGGTATCCAGCACTTCTATCCTGACATCCGGGTATTTTTCAAGAAGCATTTCCTTTGCATTCATCGCCGAATTGTAGGAACCGCTGAATTTGGTCGTGATGCAGAGACAGAGGATATCTTTGCCCGCTGCCGCATATTCTTCGAATACATCCAGATAATCCTGCACCGAGGGCATGGAAGACTTCGGAAAGCATTCCGCATTATCGACCATCCGCTGATAAAATTCCCGGACCGATACTTCCTCTATTTCTTTCTCATATGTCTTATCATCAAAGGATACATAAAACGGTACGACCCTGACGCCCTCTTTCGCGGCGCGCTCCGTTCCGAGATCACAGGAACCGTCTGAAATAATCTGAAATGCCATAATAATAACCATGCCTTTCTCATAGCCTGCGATATTTGGGTCACAGACCCAAATTCGCGATTGAAAAATCTCTGATTTTTCAATTTATCACCTATTTTTTTATACTTTCTGATGTAGTTTTTAAAACTATATACTATTATAACAATATTATGACAATAGTCAAGGCTCCTACGTTATATCATGAATTATTTTCACGATTACCTGAAGTTCACTCCCCCTGTATCTCATAAGCCGTATACTCGTGGTCAAAATGATACCCCAGCTTTTCCGCCAGCGCCACCGACCAGAGATTCTGCGCATCCCAGCTCGGATACAGACCTCTGTCAAGGCACTCCAGAATGAGCCTTGCACCGCATACCGTTGCAAGTCCCTTTCTGCGAAATTCCATCTTCGTATCGATTTCAATCTCAATCCCGCCGGAATAAACGGAATAAGAAGAAGCGCCAGCGACGGGCACACCGTCCTTCAAAGCAGCAACCCCCAATCCCATCTTTCGATAAGCCGGCCAGTCGGCGAACTGGGATACGAAATCCCTGCACCAGTTCTCCTTCCGGCAATATCCGTAAATTTCCTCATCGATCAGGCTGAGTGTATATTCCGGGGAAAGCTGTCCGACAATCTCCTGTAATCTGCTCCGGTCAAAAACATCCGGCTCCTTTTTGATGGCATAGCGCAGAACCTTCTTTGCCCTGTCCCCGAAACAGTCCTCTATCACGTCCGCCCATTGCCGGTTCTGCGGCACGGCAATGATAAAATCCTGCTTACACCAATCCGGTCTATATGCCGCCAGTTCCCGATTCGGCGCCCCGGCGAAAAAACAGAAGTCACCTAAAACCGCCACCGCAGAAAGCGGTTCCTTTTTATCATCCACATAAAGCCGGCCCATAACGCCCTGTAAACAGGACCAGATCAGGGACTCTTCCCAGCCGGCAAAAAGCGCTTCCACATACTTATCAGCCTCTGTCTCATATATCATTTGTCTTCCTCTCCTTTCTGTTTCCTCAATCATTTTACCGCAAAATCCATGATTTGTGTTTTTCTTTCTCATAATTTTAACCTGTGATATAAAAAGTCTCAATAAAAATTTCCGATATAAAATTCTGAAAGTCCTGCTTGACAATATAACACATTGCCTTTAGTATAATAGAAGTGTCTTCAATGGAAGCCACATCTAATAGAAGTGTCTCCAATGGGAGCCACATCTAATAAAAAACAGCAGAAAACACAAAAACGCGTCTTCTGCCGTCAAAAATATCATAAGTAACTCGCCAGGGGAGCACATCGCTGAGATTGGAACATCCTGCGGCCCGGCATTCGCCGTTACGCATGTTCCTAACCCTCACTACTTGAACCGGATAATACCGGCGGAAGGAGGCACAGTTTTCACGGACAGATTATAATAACATTTGTTATATATCCTTCTGTGAACAGGATGTTGTCCCTCCTCGCGCACACGAAGGAGGTTTTTTTATGTCACTATTTTTAAATCAGGAGGATGGTTACTATTCTCTGACGACCACGGGCGCGATCGCCTTCGTCGTCATCATCGCCGTACTGGTCATTCTGACCGCATTTTTTAGAAAGAAGGAAAATGATGAAACGACGAACGCTAAAACATTTTCAGCCAGACAGCTTGTATTTTCTGCCGCGGCGCTGGCGCTCGGCTTCGTCACTTCCTATGTCAAGATCATCGATATGCCATGGGGCGGTTCCGTCACCCTTTGTTCCATGCTCTTCGTCACGCTGATCGGCTACTGGTTCGGTCCGAAAATCGGCCTGACTGCCGGCTTTGCTTACGGCATCCTGCAGTTCTTACAGGACGGCGGCGGTTTCATCCTCTCCCCGTTCCAGGTCCTCATGGACTATATATTCGCTTTTGCGGCGCTTGGTCTGTCCGGCTTCTTTTCCCATAAAAAGAACGGCCTGGTCAAAGGCTATCTTTTTGCAACCTTTGTCAGGGGACTTTTCCACACAATCGGCGGCTATTTGTACTGGATGGAATACATGCCGGAATCGTTCCCCAAATCATTATCATTCCTCTATCCTTTCGCTTACAACTATTCTTATCTTCTCGCAGAAGCATTTATAACGGTTGTGATTTTATCGTTTCCCCCTGTCAAAAACGCCATGACAAGGATCAAAATACTCGCGACGGAATAAATCATAATTTAACGCAAATCCTAAGACAAACAAGTATGTCAGAAAGAATGGCTCCGCCATCTTTCGGGTGAAAAAGGTTCGCAACGCGAGCCATAGAAGTTCTTCGCGAAGCAGCCCTTGCTGCGAGTGATTAGAACTTCTTTTCACCCTAGCCACAACAGCGCATCGCCGACCGTAGTTTCCTGCGCTGTTGTAGAAGCTACCTTTTTCCAATCCGTCGTATTTGTAACGATAACAGCCGTTGTCATCCGGTATCCTTCCTGTCCTATCCGCTTACTGTCAAACTCTAACATCGGCTGTCCTTCCGAAAGATTCTCCCCCTGTTTCACTAACGGTTTGAAATATTTACCATTGAGCTGTACCGTATCAATACCGATATGAATGAGCAGTTCCACGCCTTCTGCAGTCGTCAGTCCGATTGCATGACCGGTCGGAAAAAAAGTCGTGACCTTACAATCCGCAGGCGCATACACAATGCCTTCATAAGGTTCTATTGCAATTCCCTCTCCAAGAACACCGCTGGAAAAGACCTCATCGCCTACTTCCATGAGAGGCACGAGTTTTCCGTTCAGCGGACTGTGGATGACCTTTTTGCCATCCATAGAAAGCGGAAGTATCGGAAACTGTATGCTTTCTTTCTTTGGTTCCCGATAAAAGAACATCGTTATGAGCCAACTCAGCGTAAAAACCGGCAGAGAAGCGAGCACTGCGAATGGGAATCCATTGATAGCAACCGTTGTTTTATTGTTGGATGCCAGTAATGCGAATACTATTCCGCCTGCAGCCGCGCAGATGCTGCTGATAAAAAACGGCTTTTTCTCCGGCAGAGCAACACCATAAATACCCGGTTCCGCAACGCCAAAAAAACCGGAAATAACAGATGGTATTGCAATAGAGCGCATACGCTTATCCCTTGTTCTGAACAGAACTGCAAGAACCGCGCCGGCCTGTGCCCAGGATGCGGTATAAGCAACCGCGGGGAGAAAAGCCCCCGACATGGCATCCTGAAAAACATTTGTCATTATCATATCAGTTGTTATTCCCGTCAATTCCCAATGAATGCCCAAAATGACGAACAGGGGCCAGAAGCCTCCCGTCAAAGCCCCTGCCAATAACGGACTGACCGTATAACTTCCGTTGATTGCCATCACAACAACTGCAGTAAGACCGGTATAAATCATTTCAATGACAACAAAGGTCAATGGTCCGGCTAGTAACAGCGTTATCAACGGCACAAGAAAGGTCCTCCACACTTCAGGCAGCGCTTTTTTCAGAAAATGCTCTATATAAGAAGCGGCCCAGACGGCCAAAACGACCGGAAGAATACTATAAGAATGTTCCGTAATACCAAAGCGGTGCGGATAAACAAAACAGGCGCCAAGCAGCATACCCGTGAACTGATTGACCTGAAACTTCCTGGCGGCTGTAAAACCGACAAAAAACGGCAGATAATAGAACAGACTATCCGAAAGTATCTGTATGAACTGCCAGACAGCATTCCTCTCATCACAAAAACCGGCATAGGAAAAAAGTTCATAAGCCCCTTTTAAAATGCCCATGGCACAGAGCACACTGAGAAGAGGAGCAAAAATTCCGGAAACAAAATCCATCACGCGGCTGAGCCGGCTTCTTTCCCGCTCTCCCTCCTCCTGCAAATCGAGAATCCCCGTCCGGCTGGAAACCGCCTTGCAGACATCTGCAGCATGATTTCCGATGACCAGCTGATACTGCCCGCTCCTCTGGATAGCCGTAATCACGCCGGGCATCGTTTTTAATCCCCGCGTATCGGCCTTTGCTTCATCTTTCAGGCAAAAGCGGATTTTCGTCGCACAATGTGTCAGATTGATGATATTCTCTTTGCCGCCGATACTCTCTATGATACGTTTTGCCAAATCGTCATATTTGCCCATACCAATAACCACGCCTTTCTTCCGGCTCATGGCATTCCTGCCAGAGCGCTGACTTTCTTCTTTTAATATGGGCAAAATATGGAAATTTATGCAGTCCGCAAGTTCTTATAAGCGATTTATCTGCATCGGCGTTGAACCTTCTATGACCGAAAAACCAAGTTTCTGATAAAAAGGTATCACATCTTTATTCTCACAACTTAACACGATATACAAATAATCTTTATATTGCTCCTTCACCGCCTCCATCAAATGGGCGCCGATTCCTTTCCCCTGATAGCGCGGGTTCACGAGAAGATAATGAACATAGGCCGTCACACCTTTATCATCCAGCACTTCCACCAGTCCTGCCAGTTCGGAACCACACCAGGCGGTCATGACCATCCCTGTTGTTTCAAAAGATTGTAACAGCCTGTCAGCATAACGGCCGGACTTCCAGCCTACCGAAGCATACAACGCTTCCAGTTCATCCGCTCCGGGCATTCTTCCCACACAGTAGATCAGCGCATCTTTGCCGATATCCCGTCCCATGCAGAGTGATTCCTGCATATCCTTATAAGCGCCGTAATTTTCTATCCGCTCAAAACCATAACGCCGATACAGACGGACAGAGGCTTCTAAAAAAGCTCCCGTCTCCAGGACCAGCCTCTGAAATCCCGTTTTTTCCGCCTGCGCGATCAGATTCTCCAACAGCATACCGCCGATATTCCGGTTCCGGTATTCCGTCCGGACAAAGACTCTTTTTATTTCCGCCGCATCCTCGGAATATCTCCGCAAAGCCCCGCAGCCTGCCGGGACTTCGCCGTCATAGGCCACGACCACGCAATCCATCGTATCCGCATGGTTAAATTTTTTATACTTTTCCCGTTTCTCTTCACCACCTATGGCATGATTCAGAAAATCATCCAGTTCCCCGCAGAGCAGAAAAAAATCTGCATGGTCACAACTTACCTCCCGTATCTCAATCGGCATTTTTCTTATCCTCCATTTCTTTTTCAAATAATCGTTCTTCATGCGCAGTTCCCACACCGTTCTGTCCGGTGCAGGAAGCATTACTTCTTCACTTCCTCTTTACAAACTGTCTGTTGCTATTATCATACTCCTATGATAATATATTTGTAAAAGAGATTATTTCAATATCACTAATTCATTTTTTAGATTATTATTTCAATATCACTAATTCACTTTTTTAGATTATTTTTTCATCATGAGCACTGAACAGCCAGCGTCATGACAAAAAAGGAGCGTTTTCATGGATACCCTGTCATTACAGACTTTTCTCACATTAGCAGAACACCGGAATTTTACCAGAACGGCCGACGCACTTTTCATCGCGCAGTCCACCGTTACGAACCGCATTGCTGAACTGGAAAAAGAAATCGGAAAGCCGCTTTTTGTCAGAAACAAACGGAAAGTAACGCTGACGCGGGAAGGCGAACAGTTCTTATACTATGCCCGAAAGATTATAGAACTTTCGGATTCCGGCATTAAGACCGTCAATTCCCTGGAAAAATATACCGATACCTACCGTATCGGCTCGACAAATACCATTTACGAATGTCATCTTTTCCCGGTCATCAAAGAGTATATGTGCAGTCACCCGGAACATTCCATCAAAATCACGATCGGACATTCCAACCGGCTGTTACAGGAAATACAGGATAACCTTCTGGATGTCGTATATTCCTACCTTCCTTTCTATCACAGTGGTTATTTTTGTGAAGTCTTTGCAACCGATGAACTTGTTCTTGTCACAAACATCAATAACATGCGCTATTCAAACGGTATCCGCCAGGCAGAACTTGCAGATGCAGACTATTTATATTGCGCATTCGCTTTACAGGAAGTCGGACTTTTCATCAAAGAACTCTTTCCGCCTCATTACCAGTTCGGTTTTGAAATCGATCACGGTACGAAACTCATTCCCTATCTGCTCACATCCGATGGCATCAGCTTCGTACCGGAAAGCATCGCAGCGCCCTATCTCGAAAAAAAACAACTGCAATGTATTAAGCTGTTGGATTTTGAAGCTCCTAAAATCAATTGTTATCGAATCACGCGCAGGCGATGAGCCATTCCTCATGCAGACTTCCCTTTTCTGCAACGTAAAATCCTCACCTGAAAAGTCAAATGAGGATTTAATCTTACTTTTTTCAATTTAATAACAAGTGCTACGCTGTCATAAACATTTCATATGCCTGTATAGCGCGCTCCATCTGCATAGACGGAGTCTGCATGGAAGACGCATTGTTTTCGTTCCCGGCATTTGTGTTCGCTGTATCGTTCCTATCCGCTGCTTCCTCTACTCCAGCGGGCTCTTCCTGACGTTTCGGCATCTGCACAACTTCTGCACCCGTATTTTCTTCTTCGGGTGAAAGTCCCCTGGGCATAAGCTTCGCCGCACGGTTCTGGCCCTGCTGCATCTGTTTTGCAACGATTCCTTCAAAATCTATCGTCTGTCCCTTTTTCAGCGGATTCTGGTTTTCTTTCTCCGCCATTTCGGAATAATCGATTTTTTTATCTAAAACGTCATCCGATATTCTGGACAGTTTATTCATGCTGTTCGCACTTACCGTATTCGGATTATACACATAGGACGGATAGATGCTCCCAACACCGTATGCGCCTCCAATACCGCCAATTCCCATGAATCATTCCTCCTTGCCGCTTTACCGCTATGTTCTCTCGGACAGGATATTTTCTACCCTTTTCCGATTTTCATTGCTTTTATTATAATCTTCTTACAGGCAAAATGCAAGCCCATTGATGCCAATGCTATTTAAAATACATTTAAAAAATGCTATTTAAAATTTTCGCCACAGAATCGGCCAAAATTATCTGAATATGAACACAAAAACAGAAACAATAAACAGGTATTTTTATAGTTTGCCAAAAACATAATTCTTGTTCTATTTAGCGCCTTTACTCCTGCTGTTCCAGCTCCTGTCCCGCTGGCCTATGCTCCCCGGCTTGATTAAATCCGCAATATTCACAGTAATCATCCCCGTGGATATGCTTGTCGGCCTTTGACAAATCTGACGAATTAAACTGGTTACATTTTGTACATAATCTAATGGTTCCTGTCAAGCAATAGCCGTCCTCGAAATCCAATAGCGGGGAACACGAATCTGTGCCATACTCTTTTTCTACATAATCATGACGGCCATCCTCGCTGGCGGAACATACGAAGCGCCCGCAATATTCGCACGGTTCTTCTCCTCTATGCTCATGCACGTTTTGATTCATCCACATCAGCGTCTTGCAGATTGTACATCTCCAGAAAGGCGGCGTAACACAGGCATAGGCATCTCCATCTTTATCTTCTGTCAAATAAAGAACTGTCAGGCTATCTTCCGGCTCCCAATTATGCTTGCATGCGCCCGTATTTCCGTTACTGCTGTCATTTCCGCCATCTTTATTTTCAGTGTCTTCTTCGTCATCCTCTTTTACCTGTACATCCCGGGCAGCAGCTTCCCGATTCCGTTCTTCCTGGGCTGCTTCCTGGTCTTTGCGGACAATCTCCTCCATCTCTTCGGCAAATTCCTGATATGCAGCTTCCGGTGTTTTGACCTGTATTCCGGATAAAGCGCCGGCAGGTGCAGTCATACCATCTGCAGTCTGTAATTCTCCCCGGTTCCCTACGATAAAAGCATTGACGCCCTGCATTCCGGCCTGATTCTCTATAGCGGAAAGACTCGAAACAGGCATATCGTTCATCAGACCGTCTGCAACAGCTTTTTTCAGAGAATCCGCCTGCTGTTCACTTATGCCGCTCACCAGATAGGAGCCCATTTCCAAAACCATGTTCGTCCTGTTTTGTGCGGGAACTGTAATGAGTCCGATTCCTTTGAGCACTTCCCCATCGAGCATTACGTTAATCCGGCCCGATGAATTATTCGCTATGATTTCCATTTTCCCATCCGGATATATCATGGCGATGGAACCGCCAAAAGCAACGACTGTATGCTTTTCCCCATCCTCCGGAACTTCCACTGTCTCTTTGGAAAGTTCAGCCGCGAAAACCGGAACGGAAGGCGCCAGCACCGCAAATATCAAAGCCATTGCCATCATCCATATTTTTGTTCTTTTTAACATTATTTTTCCTTTCCCCTCTGTCATTTGTTTTCCATTGTTTGTGCCCATATTCAGATAATTTTAATGCCGTTGAACAGTCTTTTATCCCTCACTTTCGAATACTGCATAAACCAATATTTTCTGATTATTACTATGTATATAGTAACTAAAAACATGTAATTAGTCAAGTCGTTACTTTTTGAATAGTATTAATATAGAAAAAATAAAATAATATAAGGAATCGTAATGATCATGAAAAATGAATTATTCACAGTAAATGAATATGGAAAAGTCACAATAGATATCAGAACATTTATGGACGAGAAACATATCAACAGAAATATGCTGGCAAGAGCCATCAATACACGATTTGAAGTAATAGACAAATGGTATGGAGGACGCGTGGAAAAAATTGATGCGGACATACTTGCCCGCATCTGTTTTGTATTGGAATGTACTCCGGGGGATATCATACGGTATCACAAGGAAGATTAGTTCTTAACGGTAATCCGCATTACTCAATTTCTTTTCCGTCCACCGTCAGCGCTTCCATCTCCTGCCGCGCCTCTCTCACATTCTTTGAAACCCTTGACATGATCCAGATATCCGAAACCCCGTCATAGATCAGGAATATGCCGATGAAACGAATCAGCGTATCCACTGCCGCAAAGGGATTAAAAATGAGCAGAACGCCAAATCCAATCGTGACCAGCGCCAAGAGCAGTGCGACCCACCATTTATCATAGCGGCTCTGGCAAAGGCTCACCGTCTGCTGCAAATTATTGATGCCATGAATGACGATGATGATGCCGACCAGAATCGGTATCATTGCAATGATCGTTCCCGGCTGAAACAGAATCCAGCCTCCGATGACGGTAATGATGATTCCCATGACCAGATTCATCTGGGAAAACACGCTGCCATCTCTTCCAAAGATGAAATTCAGCAGTCTGCTGATGCCATTGATCACAAGCACTACGCCGATCGCCATACAGACTATCTTCCTGGAACCTCCCGGCCATACGACGAGCACGACGCCAAGCGCAATACAAATGAGTGCTGATACCATGACATTTGCCTTAATTCTCTTCAAAATACGCTCCATAATCCTCATCCTCCATACTTAGTTTTTTATGCAGTACAGGAAACATACTCCTGCCTCTTACATACACGAAATACCCCAAAACAGCGCCGAAACAGTTCAAAATGATATCGTCCACGTCAAAAGCGCCAAACGCGCTGAAAAGTTGAAATACCTCAATTCCAAGCACAAGCACGAGTGCATTCGCGAATACATCCGGCAGACCGCATTTTCGCTTCCGCACAATCGGAAACAAAACGCCGAATGGCACAAAAGCCAGAATATTCCCTGCCAGATTTTCAAAACTGTTCAATCTGTCAGCATATCTGATATACATTTTAATCGTTTTAAACGGCACAAAATTGGCCGTTCCAAGACCTTCCAGAATCACATCCCGCTGCCATGTCTCCACGATCGCAGCCAGCTGTTCATACGGATATTTGAAAATAATAACTTTTATCAAAAACAGGATATAAAGGATAAAACAGAACTTCATCCATTTTCGCACTAGATGACCTCCCAGGGATTTTCTTTTCCTTCCAGAAAAAGCTTGCAGCTGATCAGAGAGTCTCTTACAACGGTTTCCACGCAGTTATCCGTATAAAAAGCCATATGATGGGATACCGTCACGTTCGGGAACCCTCTGAGGATTGCCAGTTCTCTATTATCTAATATATCCGATTTGTGGTCATAATAGTATAGTCCGAACTCATTTTCTACAACATCCAGACCGGCAGCGCCGATCTTACCGGATTCGATGGCGCCAATCAGCGCCTCCGAATCAATCAGGGCACCTCTTGCCGTATTGATGATGACTACGCCGTCCTTCATACCCGCGATACTCTTTTCATTGATCAAATGAAAATTCTCATCGGTCAGCGGCGTATGCAGCGTAATGACATCCGATGTCTGTAAAAGTTCTTCAAGGGATACATATGCGGCATACTGCTTTACCTCTTCCTGCTCATACAGGTCATAGGCAAGAATCTTACAGCCAAAACCCGACAGATTCCGGATTACGGTCCTGCCAATCCTGCCCGTGCCGATGACTCCTACGGTCAAATCCTTTAATTCCCTTCCCTGAATGCCGGCCAGCGTATAGTCCTGTATATTCGTACGCTCCATGATACGTTTCATTTTCCGAATAGACATCAGGATGAGCATGACCGTATAATCGGCCACGCCGTTCGGGCCATAGGGCGCATTGCCCACTTTGATGCCAAATTCCTTCGCCGCCTCCAGGTCGATATGGTCATATCCAATCGTTCTCGTTGTCAGATATTTCACACCGTTTTTATGAAAAGCCTCCATGAGCTCTCTCGTAATTTTAGAAGTAATAATATCCACGCATTCACTGCCTTTTGACAAATGAATATTTTCCAGCATCGGCGCATCCGCACACAGAACAAGTTCTATGCCAAGTTCTTTTTCATAGCGCAAAAACAACGCCTTTTCATCAAATTCCCTGCAATTATAAACAGTGACCCTCATAGTCAACCTCCTGTCATATCTATGTCCTTCTGGTAAGCTTCCTTGATTTCTTCCTCGTATTCCGTCACAATTTCCGTATCTTCATGATGTAAACGCCTGAACCGGTTAAATCCGGCCACCAGAATTTTCACACTTTCCTTTGTCGTATCAAAAACGCCCTCTTCATACAAATTGATCAGAATAATGCCAATCGGCAGAGCAAGTATCATGCCCATGACACCAGCCATATGATAACCAATATAAAGAAGGAACAGCGTCGGAATCGGGTCAAGTCCGATGGAATCTCCGACAATCTTGGGCTGTATGACCTGTCTGACAATCTGCCCGATACACCAGATGATCAAAAGGCCGACTGCCAGCTTGTATTCACCGCTCAAAATCTCGACCACCGCCCAGGGGAGCATGACCGTTCCCGCTCCAAATACAGGGAGCAGATCGATAAATGCAATGCCGAAAGCGATAAGAAACGCGTATTTAATCTTCAAAATCAGCAGTCCGATAAAGATCAAAATGTATATCCAGACTTCTATCTTCAACTGTGCCTTGAAATAACCGCCGACCGCGTTCCGGAAGCTTCTCTGAATCAGATTGAACCGATAATAAACAGACTCCGGCACATACTTTTTCATAAAATCAGACATATAAGCCTTGTCCGCCACAAAAAAATAGGAAGACAACAGCGTCATGACCACCGCCATAAAAACATCGGGAAGCTGTTTGGCAAAATTCCCGACCGCCGCAAACGTGGGCGTTCCGATACCGCTGATAAAATCGGAGAACCAGCTCCCGATACCGCTCCAAAAATCCAACAGCTGCTTCTGGGCATCCGCAGGAAGCCTTTTTATCAGTCCTTCCAGACTGGCGCCCGCCTGTGTAAATTCCGCTTCGATGTTCTCCCATATCATGGGCAGTTCGTTCACAAAACTGACTGTTTCCCGCACCAGCTTAACACCGATACCGTAAACGAGCAGAATCACGCCGGCGAGAACCGCGATGATAACAAATGCCGAAACAGCCTTACGCCGAATCTTCAGCTTTTCCTCCAAAAATCTGACAAGCGGCGATGCGATCAACGATATGGCCCATCCTATGATAAAAGGCATAAAAAACCCAATACACTTAGGCAGCAGAAAAACGCAAAGCAATAGTATGACTAATGCAGTCAATAAATTTAAAATGGATTTCAAATAGGTTACTGATTCTCTTTTCATCCTTCACCCTTTCCACCGCCATAGACGGCACAGGTCACTCCAGCATGCTGTCTAACAGCGCATAAATTTCTTCCCGTCCCTGTTTTGTCATGGAAGAATACGGGATGAGAAGCGTGTCGCTTTCCGTATGCAGCGTATCGCAGATCAGTTTCTTCTGTTTCTCAATCTGGCTGCGCTTGATCTTATCCAGTTTCGTTGCGATCAGAATCGGCTTATAACCTCTTGACACAATCCAGTCATACATCATACAGTCGTTCTCCGACGGCGCATGTCTGATATCGACCAGAAGGAATACTGCCCGAATCTTTTTGGACTGATGCAGATAATCCTCGATCAGCTTTCCCCACTGGGCTTTGACTTTCTCATTGGCAGTCGCATAGCCGTAGCCGGGCAGATCGACAAAATACATCTGCTCGTTGATATTATAATAGTTGATCGTCTGGGTCTTGCCCGGTTTTGAACTCGTTCTTGCTAACGCCTTGCGGTTCATCAGGCCGTTGATCAGGGAAGATTTTCCGACATTGCTCTTTCCCGCAAACGCAAATTCCACAAGCTGGTTCTCCGGCAGTTTACTGGTGACGCCGCAGACTTTTTCCAAATTTACACTCCTGATCACCATTTCAGTCACCATGCCTTTCTTTTCTCAAACGGAACCTATGCGGAACCTTTCTTCACAAAGGAATATTTCACAACATCCTCCATCGTTTCCACATAGTATATATGGAGTCCTTTCCTGATCTCTCCCGCAATCTCCTCGATATCCTTTTCGTTCTTTTTCGGTACGAGCACCGTTTCCATACCCGCCGTCTTGGCCGCAAGGATTTTTTCTTTCAGGCCCCCGATCGGAAGGACCCGGCCGCGCAATGTAATCTCTCCCGTCATTGCCACCCTGGCGTCTACCGGTGTATCCGTCACAAGGGAAAGAATGGCCGCCGCCATCGTAATCCCTGCCGACGGTCCGTCCTTCGGGACTGCTCCTTCCGGGATATGAAGATGGAAATCATTTTCCTTGAACATATCCTCAGCAACATCGTATTTTGGACTGACAGAACGCACATAACTCATAGCAATCATCGCGGATTCCCGCATTACATCTCCCATTTGACCTGTAAGGTCAATCTCGCCTTTGCCCGGCATCTTGTTGACTTCTATCTGCAAAGTCTCGCCGCCCACACTGGTCCATGCAAGTCCGCGCACAATACCAACTTCATTTCGTTCATTCGCCTTGATGCTGTCATATTTCGGCTTACCGAGATAATGCGGGAGATTCCCGGAAGTTACTTTGATTCTTCCCTTTTTTTTCTGTAATATTTCCCGCGCCGATTTCCGGCATACCTCGCCGATCTTTCGCTCCAGCCCGCGCACACCCGCTTCTCTCGTATAGGATGCAATGATATCCCGCAGAGCGCCGTCTGTAATCTGCAGTATGTCGCTTCCCAGCCCGTTTTTCTCAAACTGTTTCCGAAGCAGATGCTCTTTGGCGATATGAAACTTTTCATTTGCCGTATAGCTGTTTACTTCTATGATTTCCATCCGGTCGAGCAGCGGTCTTGGAATCGAATCCGTGGAATTTGCGGTCGCAATGAACAGTACTTCCGATAAATCAAGCGGTATTTCCACATAATGATCACGGAAATGGCTGTTCTGCTCACTGTCCAGCACTTCTAACAACGCAGAAGAAGTATCGCCCTTATAGTCGCTGCTCACCTTATCGATTTCATCGAGAAGCATCAGCGGATTTTTCACGCCCGCCTGCCGCAGTCCGACCGCAATCCGTCCCGGCATCGCTCCCACATAAGTCTTCCGGTGCCCTCTGATTTCCGCTTCGTCCCGGACACCGCCCAGACAAATACGCACATATTTTTTATGTAATGCCTCCGCTATGCTCCTGGCAATGGAAGTCTTGCCCGTACCGGGCGGACCTACCAGACAAATGATCGGACTGTCGCCCTTCTTCGTCATAATGCGGACTGCCAGAAATTCCAGCACACGCTCCTTTACTTTTTCCAGCCCGTAATGCTGTTCTTCCAGAATCTGCTCCGCCCTGTTAAGGTCCAGACAGTCGCGTGATTCCTTATCCCATGGAAGTTCCAGCAAAGTCTCCAGATAGGCGCGTTCCACCGCACTTTCCGAACTGCTTCCCGATACGCTTTTAAAACGTGAAATCTCTTTACGGATTTTTTCTTTTACTTCTTTATTTGCCTTTAGTTTTTCCAGCGCCGCTTCGAACTGCTCCACCTCGGAAAAGGTATTGTCCTCGCCGAGTTCTTTCCTGATATAACGAAGCTGCTCCCGCAGCACATACTCCTTCTGATTCTGGTCGAGCCTCTTCTTAACCTGTACGGTCAATTTGTTCTTGACCTGTGTAATCTCCACTTCATTTGCCAGAATACCGGTCAATATCTCAAATCTTTCGCGCAAAAGGACCGCTCCGAGTACCTGCTGTTTCTTCTGAAAAGTCAACGGGATATTGATCGTAATCTGATCTATCAGCATCCCAAGGTCATAACCGTCTTCAACCTGCTTGCTGATGGTCCCGCCGATTTTAGGAAAACAAGCTGTATACCTGGCAAATTCCTCCTTCAGCGTGCGAAGCATTGCTTCCTTTTCTATCTCATCCAGTTCTTCCCGGTCCGTTTCCAACGGAATGACCTGCGCAGTCAAAAACTCTTTTTCCTGCGAAAAAGCGGTGAGTCTGGCCCTTGTCGTTCCTTCGATCAAAACTCTGACCATCGAGCCCTGCAGCTTCGTTACCTGCTTGACCATGACGATCGTACCAATCGGATAAACCTGCTCCAAATCCGGCTCTTCCTCCTGCAGTTCTTTCTGTGTCACAACAAAAAGCCGCTGGTCCCCCATCATGGCAGCCTCGATTGCGAGTACTGATTTTTCTTTACTCAGATCAAAATGAATGATCATATCGGGGAAAATCGTCAATCCCCGTAAAGTCACCGCCGGTATGATAATTTCTTCCAGTTCCAATTCTCTGTCCATTTTCCTCTATCTTCCATATCCATCACGATTACAGGATTTCCTGTCACAGGAAACAAAACGCCGCCTTAATGGCGGCGTTTTTTAGCCTGCGGCACAAATCCTAAAACAAGCCTATTCTGCCTGTAGCAATCTGTTTCGATAATGCACAAGGGGCTGCGCCTTTCCTTCTACAGCTTCCTTCGTAATGATACATTCCGCAATATTATCATCTGACGGAATTTCATACATCACATCCATCATAATATTTTCCATAACGGAACGAAGTCCTCTCGCACCCGTTTTTCTTTCAAAAGCCAGGTCTGCAATTGCCTCAATTGCATCTTCTTCCACTTTCAGATTGACTTCATCAAATTCAAACAGTTTTTTATACTGCTTTACAAGCGCATTCTTTGGCTCCTTCAAAATCCGTATCAGCGCTTCTCTGTCCAATCCTTCCAACGTTACCGTAATCGGCACACGTCCGATAAATTCAGGAATCAGACCGAATTTCATCAAATCCTGCGGCGCCACCTCTTTGAGAACGGCACCAATATCCTTGCTGCTCTTCTCCATGATCTTCGCATTAAAACCAATCGAATTTCTATCCAGTCTCTCTTCTACGATTTTCTCCAGACCGTCGAATGCACCGCCACAGATAAAAAGGATATTGGAAGTGTCAATCTGAATCAGTTCCTGATGCGGATGCTTTCTTCCTCCCTGCGGTGGAACGCTTGCGACCGTTCCTTCGATAATCTTCAAAAGCGCCTGCTGCACGCCTTCTCCTGAAACATCTCTCGTAATGGAGACATTTTCACTCTTCTTCGTAATCTTATCGATTTCATCGATATAAATAATACCGAACTGCGCACGCTCAATATCATAGTCCGCCGCCTGAATCAGTTTCAACAGAATATTCTCCACATCTTCACCGACATATCCCGCTTCCGTGAGCGTCGTCGCATCCGCGATTGCAAAAGGTACATTGATGATCTTCGCCAGCGTCTGCGCCAGATATGTCTTACCAGAACCGGTCGGGCCAATCATGATGATGTTGCTCTTCTGCAGTTCCACCCCGTCGTCATCCGGCGGCGCTGTCACCCTCTTATAGTGATTATATACGGAAACGGCTAGAACTTTCTTCGCCTCATCCTGTCCGATCACATAATCATCCAGAAATTTTCTGATTTCAACCGGTTTCAGAAGATTGATCTCCGTCTCTTCTGTTTCCACTTCTTCCTCATATTCTTCCTCGATAATATCCGCACAGATATCTACGCATTCATCACAAATATAAACATTTCCAGGTCCGGCGATCATTTTTCGTACCTGATCCTGTGTCTTATTACAAAAAGAACATCTTACCTTATCGTCAGAATTTCTTCCTGTCATTTTATTAAAACCATGCCTTTCTTATTCTTTCTAGCAACAGGCAGTCGAATGCGGCTTATTCCGCAGCATCCTTGTGATTGGTTATAACGCGGTCGATCAGACCATATGCAAGCGCTTCTTCCGCAGATTTCCAGTTGTCGCGTTCCGTATCCGCCGCAATTACCTCATAATCCTGCCCTGTATTCTCGGATAAAATTTTATTCAGCTTTTCCTTCGTCTGCAAAATATGTTTGGCCGCAATTTCAATTTCCGTTGCCTGTCCCTGTGCTCCGCCAAGCGGCTGATGAATCATGATCTCCGCATTCGGAAGGGCCATTCGCTTTCCTTTCGCGCCGCCTGCAAGCAGGAACGCGCCCATGCTGGCCGCCATACCGATACACACCGTTGAAACATCACATTTGATGAACTGCATTGTATCATAAATTGCCATGCCTGCCGTAACAGAACCACCCGGACTGTTAATATAAAGATGAATATCTTTCTCCGGATCCTCGGACTCTAAGAACAGCATCTGCGCAACCACCAGACTGGCCGTCGTCTCATTTACCTCTTCTCCGAGAAATATGATTCTTTCCTTCAAAAGTCTTGAATAAATATCATAGGAGCGTTCCCCTTTCGAGGTCTGCTCGATGACATATGGTACTAACGCCATAGTAATTCCTCCAATCGCTTTGATGCAATGCTTCTCAACCTGTGACATTTGAGGCCATGTCTCAAATTCGCGGCCAAAAGAGTTTGTCTGCTCTTTCAGCTTATTATATATCTACTGCACGGTTTCTGCACGCACCAAATTCACTTTTAAGAAAAACTTAATATTATTTATTTTTCTTTTGCATTTTCTGCAACGAATTCCGCAGCCTTCCGTACCGCAAGATCCTGTCTGATATTCTTCATTTCTTTTTCACCGAGCATCTCTTTGACTTTGGAAGCATCCATCTGATAAACTTCCGCCATCGTCTCTATTTCCTTATCAAACTCTTCGTCGGATACTTCGATATTCTCCGCCGCTGCAATCGCCTCCAGAACGAGTCTGGACTGAATCCTCTTCTCAGCCTGCGGTTTTACATTCTCGATCATCTGCTGATAATTCGTCCCCGTGAACTGGAAATACTGCTCCATGGAGAGACCCTGCATCGTGATCCGTTGAGCAAATTCGTCCACCATCTGTCTCTGCTGCGTCTCGATCATTGCTTCCGGAATATCCATTTCGGACAGATCTACGACCGCTTCCACTGCCTCGCGCTCTTTATTCTCTTTCGCTTCCTTTACTTTCTTCTCTTCCAAGTTCTTCTTTACATCCTCTTTATACTCAGCAAGCGTATCAAACTCGGATACTTCGCTCGCAAATTCATCATCTAACTCCGGAAGTTCTTTTTCCTTGATTTCCTTTACGGTACATTTAAAGACCGCCGCCTTGCCCTTCAGATCTTCTGACTGATAATCCTCCGGGAAAGTAACGTTCACTTCCAATTCTTTGCCGATTTCCGCACCGACTAACTGCTCTTCAAATCCGGGAATGAACGCGCCGGAACCAATCGTCAGCGGATAGTTCTCTCCCTTGCCGCCCTCAAAAGCAACGCCGTCAACAAATCCTTCAAAATCGAGCACTGTCATATCGCCGTCTTTGACTGCTCTGTCCTCTACCGCAATATTTCTCGCGTTGTTCTCGCGCTCTCTTTCAATGACCTCATCTACTTCTTCGTCCGTCACCGCCGTTTCGGACTTCTCAACTTTGACGCCCTTATATTTACCCAGCTTTACTTCCGGCTTCAAAGCAACTTCTGCCGTAAAGATAAAAGGCTTTCCAGCCTCAATCTGAGTCACCTCGATTTTCGGAGAAGATACGATATCTTCTTCACATTCATCAAGCGCCTCTGCATAAGCGTCCTGAATCAGCATATTTGCAGCATCCTCATAAAAAACTTCCTTACCATACATCTTTTCCACTACCTGACGGGGAACCTTACCTTTTCTGAAACCGGGAATGCTGATCTTCCCTTTCTGTCTCTGATATGCAGACTCAATTGCCTTGTCCAGTCTGTCAGCGCCTACCTCGATTGTAAGCTTCGCCATGTTCTTTTCCAATTTCTCCACCTGTAAACTCATTGACCGGTCTCCTCCTTCAATTACCTAACAACATACATTTAGCAATTATAACACAACCGTTCGGAAAATACTAGCATTTCTTTCCATAAATCACTTTGGAACTGATTCCGCGCAGCATCCCTATCTTTCCCGCCAAAGCGCTTATTTGTTCTTCCGGCGCATCGAGCACAATACTGATGATGTTCATTTGTTTTCTGCTATAAGGAATCCCCATTCTTCCGATAATATATTCAGCATGATCGTGTAAAATCCGGTTCAGGCGTTCAATTTCTTCCGTATTTTCCACGATAATGCCCAGCAATGCGACTCTTGTTTCCATTTTGTGACCTCCTGTTTTTTTAATTTAAAGAAGAAGGGCCTGCGCAGGGACCCCCTGCGGGAGTGGGGAGAAAAAAGATTTCCGATGAAGAGGCCCTCTGAAAACGTCGGCACTTGGATTTTGGGGCGCTTGCGACACAAAATCCTTAGTACCGCTACGTTTTTAGCGGAGCGAAAGCGTGCCTCGAAGCGGAAACTTTTTTCTCCCCACTCCCGCAGGGGGTCCGTGCGCAGGCCCTTCTTCCCTATCTCAATGTTACCAGTTCCGCTCCAAGCAGTTCCACATCTTCCGCCCGGTGTGTCGTCACAAGCAGGGTGCGGCCGCACAGTTTCTTCAATATATAAGCCGCCGTTCTCTCCCGGCTCTCGACATCCAATCCGGCAAAAGGCTCGTCCATTACGATAAATTCCGCATCGGAAAGCATCGCGCGTAAGACAGCGCATCGCCTTTTCATACCGCCGCTGAGTTCTTTGACCGGTTTGGTCAGACATTCCACCGGTAAAATTTCCGATGCCTCTGCAAGAATGCGGCTCCTTACCTCTTCCCTGTCGTTTCTTTTTCCGCAATCCGCCGCATGACCGTACGCCAGCATAATATTGACCACCGTATCATATTCCCCGCACAGCCTGTCCTCCTGAAAGACCATACCGATATCCGGCACGCCCTCAATCATTCCCGCCTCTGGCCGGACAATGCCATTCAGCAGATTGAGCAGCGTCGTTTTCCCGGCGCCGGAAGGTGCCATCAGACAATACCTCCCTCCTGTTTTCATCGTCAGCGAAAAATCTTCCAGAATCCGTTGTTCTCCGAAAGTTTTGACGATATGACGGATATGGATATCCTGCCCCCCGGCTTTCTGAGAATCCGCCGAAACAGAACCGGACACAAAATGACCGGAACGGTTATTTCCCTGTCGATGCCGTTTCCGGACAAACGGACAGGGTTTCCAGTCATCCAGTTTTTTCAAGAGATACAGCACCGCTCTTTCAAAAAGAAAGCTCAGCAGAATGACCAACAATGTCCAGGCGAACAGCCCGGCCGTATCCAGATAGATTTTGGACATATACAGGCGTTCCCCGATGGAATACTGCGGGATTCCAATAACTTCCGCCGCTACGCCCGATTTCCAGCTCATGCCGAGTGAAATTTTCAAACTGCCCGCCAGATAGGGCATCAGCGCCGGTCTGTAAAGGAAACAGACACGATTCCATGCGCCGACGCCGAATACTTCCGCCATTTCCAGAAGCTGCCTGTCCGTACTTTTCAACCCCGCAATCGTATTCACATAAACATTCGGGAAAACAATCAGAAAGCTGATAAAAAAAGACAGTCTGGAAGAACCAAACCAGATCAGCAGCAGAACGACAAAAGAAGCGACCGGAACGGATTTGATCATCGTTATGACAGGAGAAAGAAATTCTTCCAATAAAGTATAACGATAACTGAGCGCGCCGCACAATAACGCGCCAAAAAGCGCCGCAAAAAATCCCAGACCGATTCTGCCCGCCGAGCAAAGAACGATTCGCAGAAAATCCGCCTTTACTATATTGATAAGCAGAGCCCTTCCTACCTGAAAGGGCCCGACCAGAAGAATATCATTATGAATCATGACTGCCGCCAGCTGCCAGATGCACAGCCAGAACAGAATAATGATGCCTTTTTTCATAAAATAGAACCTCATCCCTATGGAATGTAGTAAAAATCATCCGCCGGAAGACTGCCGCCTACGGAAGAGGCATCTTTTTCATATAAAACTTCCAGATAACCGGAAAGCGCTGTCTGCATATCCGCACCGTCAATATAAGTAATGTTGCAATACAGCATCGCCTTTGCCGCGACCGGCGCCTTCTCGACAATTCCGTAAGATGCCACGAGTTCCGCCGCCGCTTCTACATTTTCATTCGCATAAGCCGCGCTCGCCTGATGCTCTTCCATAAATCTTCTGACCGCTTCCGGATTTTCCGAAAGAAAATCATTTCTGACGACCGTAACGCCCGTCACGAGGCTGCTGCCGCCTTCTCCCTGAACCACCGACCACTCCGCCGTCAGATCCATGACGATCGACAGCGCATCATTCTGCATGCAGGCCGCCGTCACAAAAGGCTGCGGCAGAACGCCGATGGATGACGGGTCTTCTTTCAGGAGCGCCGCCACCTCCGTTGCCTCCGATTTATATTCTAACGTCACATCGTCTGTTGTAAGACCGTTTTCCGTCAAAAGATACTGCAATACATAATCCGGTGTCGTTCCCTTTCCGGTCAGATAAATCGTCTTATCCTTCAAATCTTCCATCGACTGAATGGAAGTATCTCCCGATACCATATACAGAACACCGAGCGTATTGATATCGAGCACGGAAACGCCGCCCTCCGTTTTATGATACAGAACGCTCGCCACGTTGGCAGGCACGAGTGCGATATCCAAATCCCCCGAAACCATTTTGGGAAGCAGTTCGTCCGCTGCTGCCGCCATCGTAAACGCATAACTGCCCTCCGCTTCTCCCGCCTCAGACTGGCTCATCAGATAAACAAGCCCCATGGAAGTCGGCCCTTTCAGAGAACCCACCCGGATATTGACATCCGCCGCATCGTCTGCCGCTTCCGTTCCTCCGTCCGTAATCTCCGGTTCACTGCCCGATACCTCGTCCACAGTCTCCGGTTCACTGCCCAATACCTCATCCGCAGTCTCCGGCACACTGCTCGGTGTCTCTTCCGCCGCTTTTCCACAGCCCGTAAACAACGCCATGCAGAGTACAATGCCCATCATTACCGCAAATACTTTCTTTTTCATGTCTCATGCTCCTTTTCTTTTTGTTGAATTTTCACAAAAAAAGCACACCACTCCAAGGCGCACTAACATCATAAAACAATATTGGCGGCCTTTCCTCTCAGAACGAATCTTCGAGCGTCAGAATGCTGTAAGATTTCCCGTCGGGCGCACCCTCTGGGTCATCATTTATGATTTTACTACTTTTCCGCCCAAAAAACAACCCGCCTGTTCGAAAACAGACGGGCCATTTTATGCTTTTTTCAGATTCCGGAAACGGAAGTTATTTCATCTGCTCTTCCTGTTTCTTGATCATTCTACGAACCATCTCACCACCGATGGAACCTGCTTCTTTGGATGTCAGGTCACCGTTGTAACCTTCCTTCAGGTTTACACCTAACTCAGAAGCAACCTCTGTCTTGAAACGATCCATTGCTGCCTTAGCTTCCGGAACTTCAACTCTATTCGTTTTGTTACTTGCCATTTTCTTTCACCTCCGAAAATACATTTCATCTTTTATCTATATTTGAGATAAGCGATCGTGACACCGCTTATCCCAGTTCCGGCATGGCTCCTTAATGGATTGCCCGCTCTGTTCAAGCGCGTTCGTATCACTTATCTTGATGTTAGTATGAACGGATTGCAGAAAATTATTTTGGTAAGTTTCTCCAGTTTTTATGAACCGAAAACAATCGTTTCTTTCATTTCGAGAGCCGCCTCTTTTCCGGAGAACAGTTCCAGAAGTTTCAGTCCGAAAGGAATCGCCGTTCCCATGCCGCGGCTCGTGATCACATTGTCCGATACGGTCACAGGCTCTCTGCTCACCTCGGCGCCTTCCAAATGGCTTTCAAAAGACGGATATGAGCACGCCTTTCTTCCTTTCAGGATTCCTCTATGTCCGAAAATACTCGGTGCCGCACAGATTGCCGCGATATATTTTCCTTTTTCATAAAAATCATCCACCTGCTTCATCAACGGCTCTGTCGCCTCCAGCCCTTTTGTGCCGGGCATGCCGCCGGGCAGCACGAGCATCTCTGTTTTTTCAAAATCAACTTCATCGAATCGCTTGTCCATTTCCACCGTGATCTGATGGGAACCGGTCACGCTTTTTGCGCCCGTCACGGATACCATATCCACATCGATGCCGCCCCGGCGCAAAATGTCCACTACGGTCAATGCCTCGATTTCTTCAAATCCTTCTGCAAAAAAAACACATACTCTGCTCATTTTTATAATCATGCTCCTTTCATTTTGCTTTTCTTTAGGTAATTGCGAAACGATGTTTTCGAAGGCTCCCGTTGTACAAAATAGACAATCACCGCAGGGCACGCTTTCGCTGCGCTGTCGCTCGCAGCGGTGCATAAGACGCCAAAATACGGCGTCTAAACACCGGCGGCGATACAGCACCCTGCTTGCGATTTGTCTATTTTGCACAACTGCTATCTTGAAATCATGCGTTTCGCGATTACCTATGCTTTTCTTTTGGTTTGCTCGTTATATAACAGAAAAACAAATGCCGCTTCGCGTCGCTTGTTTTTCAGACTCAGTTATTATATTATTATAACAGAAAAAAATCATTTCCGCTACTTTCAGTCCGGGAAAACAAAAGGAGCACATAACTTATGGAAATCGAGCGAAAATTTACAGTCAAGACTTTGCCCGAACGGTTGAGTCAATATCCCTTCCATCATATTGAGCAGGCGTATCTGAATACTGACCCTGTTGTCAGAATCAGGAAACAGGACGACGAATACTATCTCACCTATAAAGGAAAAGGACTTCTGGCGAGAGAAGAATACAATCTCCCGTTAAATGAGCATTCCTATTATCATCTCCGCGAAAAGGCAGACGGAAATATCATCGCAAAAAAACGATATCTGATTCCCATCGAGCATCCGACGTTTGCGTCAGATTATGAATTTCCCGTTGACCAAATCAGTCTGACTATCGAACTGGATGTTTTCGAGGCGCCGTTTGAAAATCTGGTCATCGCCGAAGTGGAGTTCCCGGACGAGCAGATGGCAGAAGCATTCTGCCCGGTCGCGTGGTTTTTAGATGATGTGACGAATGACCCGGCATATCATAATTCGAATCTGAGCCGGAAAAAGCTATAATTATTTTTTCCGCAGAACCGTTATCGCCGCATAATGCTGGATTTCAAATTCTTCCGGCGCGGTCTCAAGCAGCAATTTCAGGTGCTCTTTTTCAAATTCTTCGATTTTTTCCTGCGGCAGGGAAGCGCCGATGCCGCGGCAGGCCTTGATCCTTCCGTTCCAGCTTTCCCTGTTAAAAGGTACTTTTAAGTCAAAAAGTTCCTGCTTTTCCACTGTAAAATAAGCCTCATAAGCATCCGGCACGAAAAGCTTCCGTCTGGTTTCCCGACACCCGGTCCATGACGGATTATACTTTAAGATCAATTCTTCGCTGCGCCCCGCAATCGCATCTTCCAGCGGAAGCCATGCCATATACAGGACCGCAAAGCGTCCGTTCGGTTTGAGCATTTCATAAAGATGCCCGGCGAGCCTTGCATGGTCGAAATAGGGAAAACACTGACAGGCGGTCACGACATCAAAACTCTGTGCCGGAAAAACAGTTTCTTCCGCAGGTACACATTGGAAAACAATCTCCATATTCTGCTTTTCCGCCAGCATGGCTGCCTGCGCAATCTGATTTTCCGAAATATCGATTCCGGTAAAGTCCGCTCCATACCGGTACAGATTGCGGGGCAGAACGCCTGTTCCAGTCCCGATATCCAGTATCTTCTGTCCTTTTGTTCCAATATCCAAATGCAGAAGTTTCTGATAAAATTCTTCCGGATAGATATCCCTGTATCTGGCGTAATCGGCCGAAGTCCGCCCCCAGTCAAAAGAACGCCCGTTGTCAATAGCGGCATTTTGTATTGCTTTTCCCATAAACTTCACCTGCTTTCTTTTTCTTTTTTCAACTCATCATAAACTGCGTATTTCTGAAGAATGCCGACCGCCGCCTCTTCCGTTTCTCCCGTTTCCGGATTCCGCAGGGAACGGATATTATAAAGATAACCCGTATCGCCGTAACGGCCTTTCTTTTCATTGTTATAATAGGCGTCATCCATGCACAGATTGACCACCTTTACGCACATCACAACATGCTCCGAACCGGGAAACAGTTCCTTTTCCCAGACATATTCACATTCCAGATTCAGGAAGCATTCCCGGATTCTAGGGGCATTTACCTTAGATGCAGGCTCCGCCGTCAAGCCGGACATCGTAACCTCGTCGTTCTCATAATCATTGTTTTGAATCGTGTCCATACATTTAAGGAAATTGTCTTTGTCAGGAAAATTAATGACAAGCTGTTTCGTCTGCTGTACGGAAGCATACATATGCGTATTTTTGTTCACGCTCCCAAAAATACAATAATATCCGCCGCTTCCGACAAAGGATGTCCAGGACTGCATCGAAGCATTGGGCTTTCCGTTTTCTTTATACCCTGTCACGAGGACGAGCGGAGATGGAATCCCTGCCACAAATTCCATCCAGGAAAAGCCAAAGAGCCTGGATTCATCAATTGCTTCAGGACAAGTGGAAAATTCTTTTTTCATATCAATAACCATGCCTTTCTCTCAACCTGCGGACTTTGAGCCACAGCATCTTTTCATTTATCGACTATCGGCCAGCGCACCCTTCGTTAGAAAGATGAATTCGTGCAGCCAAAGCTGGCAGATTCATCTTACAGCATCATAATGCGACCACATACGAACAACCTTTATTGTTCCTTCATACGCTATCCCCTTCATGACAACCGGCTCATGATATACCTGATAAACTAATCTATGCTGAATCGTAATCCTTCTGGAATAATAGCCATTCAGATTCCCGACTGATCCCTCGTATGAAGGCGGGTTTTGAAAAGGCTTCTCCGCTATAATATTCAATAAATTTTTGGCTTTTGAATCAAGCCCTGCTCCTTTAAGCAGCTTTTTGTCCTTATCAGCCTGTTTGCTAAATCTGATGATATACATTTACCACTCCTCATCTGAATCATAGACCGAACATTCCTCCAGAGGTTCTTTGCCTGCTTCAATAATACTTTCCGTCATACCTGGTATAGAATTCAAATATAATGTTTCCTGAATAGCATTCCAATCTTCTTCTGAAATGAGAACACCATTTTTCCCACGATTATTCGTTATTGTAATTGGCTGACTGCTATTATTAACGTCCGCCAGTATTTGATATATATTTTCTCTTGCCTTTGTAACACTGATTGCAGTCATCGTATCATCTCCCTTCCTCCACATTGTATCGTACGTTTTTGCGTACGTCAACATATTCCACCTATATTACTAATATGAAAGTATCCTTCCACTGTTCGTATAATTCAATTCTGTCATACATAGGATCTGTCATGAAATAAACTTTCATTTCTTTCATCTTTTTCGTTTATCGACTATCGGCCAGCGCATCTTTTTTTAAAAAGATTCCTGCGCCGGTAATGGTGTTTCCATATCATACTTACTATGTTATATTTATTATGTTATACCTACTATAACAAAAACGGATATCATACCAATCGGATTCCAAAAAAATTTTTAAACTGATTCTGCCAGCGCTCTCAGCGCAAGGCGCTTCGAAATGGAGGTAAACATGATGCACTTGGAAACAGACCGCCTGCTCATCCGCAGCTTACAACCAACCGATGAAAAAGCTTTTATCGAAATGGCATCCGACGGAAGCCTTACAGAAATTTTCGGGGATTGCAGCGAATGTCATAAATGGATGGGTAATTTTATCAAAGAGGCCATGCGGTTAGAACTGGAAAATAATCCAAATAAAGAATATCTTGCTTATGCCGTTGAAGATAAAAGTACACATGCCGTCATCGGTTCTGTCGGAACCTCCTATTATGAAGATTTCCGGAAAATCGGCGTTACTTATTTTATCGGCGCAGAGTTCCGGGGCTGTGGATACGCTGCTGAAGCCCTGCGCGCATTTGCAGGATATTTCCTGACAAATTATCCGATAGACCAGCTGATGGCAGCCGCCAATGCGAAGAACAAAACCTCCTGCAAAACGCTGGAAAGAGCCGGGTTTCAACTGGTCGATGTCCGGCCTTATCGGGATATGTATGATACACAGGAAGAGTTGTTCCATTTCTACGAAATCAGGCAGAAACTTTCCACGGTCTGACTTTCGCAAGCCAGCCCTGTTCGAACCAGTATTTTCCATCAAGGTATGCCGGGTCATTTTCATGCAGCGATTTTTGCATCATGCGGCAGAAAAAAAATTTTACCCGCGTGATCATATTTGTCCTCGGTGCTTTTTTCTCATCAATATGGGAAAGCTTTTCTGACAGCCGCTTCATCTTTATAGTAAGTTCGGAACGCCTTTTTTCAGGAAGTTTTTCCCAAACAATATTTTCCATGAGTTTCCCGGTGAACACCTTTATTTCAGAAATCCCCCACCAGGAAAGGCTGTGTTTTATATCCTTTGCCGCAGACTTTGCCCCTGCTCCAAGGCACTGCGTGATAATGACCGCCCGCTTTGTAAACATTTCGGGCGCGGGACGGTGCGGCATCCACAAATAGGCAAAGTGATCGAGCAATGCTTTCATTGCGCCTGTTGTGTGCATCACATAAGCAGGAGATGTCATCACGACCAGATCGGCTTCTAACAACGGCGCCGCAATTTTCTGCATGGAAGCGGCATCCTTACAGGTGTGCTCACCTTTCAGGATACAGTTCGCACAGCCCGCACAAAAAGCAGGACAGTCTTTCGGCAGGTAAAATTCCGTGATTTCCGCTTTTTCCCTGAACGGTTCCAGAAATATTTCTTTCAGGCGGTAGGTCACACCCTGTTTTTCGGTTCCGTTTATCACAATAATCTTCATTGGCTATGCCTCCAGAATGTCGCGTAATATTTTTGAATGAAACACTTTGCGTTCCTCGCTGTCGGTCAAATCGAATCCATAGAGCTGCTTAATCACTTTATATCGTAAAAATGCCTGCTGCATGACCGTGATCAGATAAAAAGTTTTCCGTTCAAGCGTTTCCTTATCCCAATCCGGGCGGCAGGCGGATACGAGCGGCAGATAAGCGAGATATGTTCTATGAGTATTATCATCCGCCTTTGGCGTACGCATATCCGTAAGGATGGAAGTTTTCGATACGGCATAATGTTCAAATAAAAATGTCAATGTCATATTGCCAAGATAATCGAGTTTTTCAAAAGGGGTGAAACCTTCTGTCTTTTCCCGAATAGCATGAAAGTTTTCAACGATACCATTTACAATGCGTTCAACGCATAATTCTATGAGTTTGTCCTTGTTCTCAAAATGATAATTGACAAGCCCCAATCCTACATTGGCTTTCTTACAGATTTCCCGCACGGTAATGTCATCCATCCGCTCACCTTTTTCATTGATAAGGTCTATCGCCGCCTGTATGATGATTTCTTTATTGTCCATACAACGCCATCCCTTTCTGAAATCCCGTCTTTGAACGCTGTTCAAATTCATTATATTGAACAGTGTTCAAAAAGTCAATGGATAACTCTTACTTTCTATAAATTTTCTCTATATTTTTTGAAAAATCTCCTGTTATAAAATCAGAAAACAGGATTGGGGTGTCAAAAAAACGGCAGAGGTCTTATCCTCTGCCGTCAGTCTTTCTTTTTTTCATCAAACAAATATCGGTCAAACAAATTTATCTTATTCAGCCCAGTCTTCCATACAACTTTGTCATCCGCCGGATGCGGTGCGCCAGTTCCTCATCAAAAGCGCCCGGCAGCATCCGCCATTTCCAGTTCAGCCCCAATGTAGAAGGGATGTTGATTCTCGCCTCCGCACCGAGTCCGAGATAATCCTGCATCGGAATGATACAGGTATCGGAAACGCTTGACATCGCCGCCCTGATGAACTCCCACTGGATGTCTTTTTTGGAGCGGATATTCAGATATCTTTTGGCAAACGCTTTGTCATGCCGGTTCAACGAATCGAGCCAGCCGAGCACGGTATCATTATCATGTGTTCCCGTATAAACAACGCTGTTCGCCGTATAGTTGTGCGGCAGATAATCGCTTTCCTCTCTGGAATCAAAAGCAAATTGTAAAATCTTCATGCCGGGATAGCCTGTCTTTTTTACCAGTTTCAAAACCGAATCAGTCAAAAAGCCCAAATCCTCCGCGATGACCGCTTTTTTGCCGAGTTTCGCTTTCATTGTCTGGAAAATATCATAGCCAGGCCCTTTTTCCCAATGGCCGAACTCAGCTGTCTGATCGCCGTACGGAATGGAATAATATTCGTCAAATCCCCGGAAATGATCGATTCTGACTACGTCATACAAATCATAGCAGTAAGCGATCCGCCTCATCCACCACACATAATCCGTCTCTTTATGATAATCCCAGCGATACAGCGGATTGCCCCAGAGCTGGCCGGTAGCGGAAAAAGAATCCGGCGGGCAGCCCGCAACGGCAACCGGCGTCAGGTCTTTATCCAACTGGAACAGTTCGGGATTCGCCCAGGTATCCGCGCTGTCGAATGCGACATAAATCGGAATATCACCGATGATCTGGATTTCTTTTTCATTCGCATATGCCTTTAAGGCTGACCACTGCTTTTTAAATAAAAACTGCTGGAACTGGTAAAAGGCAATTTCTGTCCGGTATTTCTCACGATAAGCATCTAACGCTTCTTTTTTCCGAAGCTTGATATCCTCGTCCCACTCGATGAAACTCACGCCGTCGAAGGAATTTTTTACCGCCATATAAAGCGCATAGTCCTCCAGCCAGTAATCATTCTGACGAACAAATTCCCGGAATTCCTCATCCTGCTCCACCGCGCTGTTCTCGAAAGCGGTGCGCAGTACTTTGAACCGCGACAGATAGATTTTCTCATAATCGATATATTCCTCATTATCACCAAAATCATACTGCCCACAATCCTCTTTTGTCAGGAGTCCTTCCTCTATCAGCGTTTCCAAATCAATATAGTAGGGATTTCCCGCAAAAGTAGAAAAAGACTGGTACGGCGAATCGCCGTAACCGGTAGGGCCAAGCGGCAGTATCTGCCAATAATGCTGACCCGCCTGCGCCAACATATCAATAAATTCATACGCCTGTCTGGAAAATGTTCCGATTCCGTATTTGGATGGAATACTGGAAACTGGTAATAACACACCGCTTTTTCTCATGATTGTCCCCCTCTGTTTCTTTTGTCCGCTGCCACGAACTAAAATTTACGAAACTTTTTTCTTATTCTACTATGTTCTGCGGAAAGTATCAAGCGAAAAACTGCATCAAACGCACTCTTTTATCTCAGTACCACTTCGATTCCGGCAATCTTCCCATCCCGAACGTCCGCCGCCTGCTTTTCTCCCAGAACGCCGCCTGCGATTTTTTCCTGTCCGCCATCCTGACCAGTCAGAATGACTTCCTCCACTTCATAATTTCCCGGAATGTAGTCCTTTTTCTCCGACAGCTGATAGCATACCGGTATTTTCCCGAGAAATACAGCTTCAATCCGCTTCTCCTCTCCGATCAGATAAGCAGGAAGCACCGGCGCAAAGGTCAGTGTCAGCTTACCGTCTTTTACCGCAAAAGGATGCAGGCCAAACATCATCAGCGACCACATATGGATAAATTCCACGGTCGAACCGCTCAATCGTGCCACAAATCCCTTTCCATGATAGTGCGCGTTCGGATTCTTACTGCTCGCGATGAAAGAAGAGTTTTCATAAATGCTTCTTCCATACACATCCGGCTCCAAAAACGGAATCGCCGCTTTGTGGAAATCATCGATGAACTCCCGATACATACCGGACTTCAACACTTCCAGCAGATATTTATATTCCATATGGAGCCAGATGGACTCGTTCTCCAGCCAGCCCGGCGTAAAGGCTTTCGCACGCCCGACTTCATACGAAGCATCTTTCAGGGAAGCATTGACTTTGTACATGGAAAGCTCTTCATCGTATAAATCGCTGCTCTTCACCTTTTCATACAGTTTCTTTTTCTCTGCAGCCGGCTTATCCAGTTTCAGGAAACGGACAGGTCCTTCCAGGAAAAGCGGTATCTTTTTCACCGCAAAATGCTTCGGCAGAATGCCGTCGTCTTCTTCCGTATACTCCGTCACATCAAAGCTGAAATAGGTCGGACAGATACCGTCTTCCATCGCACAGGCTTTTTCGATACCGGTCTTAACGATTTCGAGGAAAAGTCCCAGTATTTCAGCAAGTTTTCCGCTCTCTTTCTCTGCCGTATTTCCGGAAACGCCGTCATAAACTTTCTCCCAATAGGCTTCTTTGATGTCGCATACTTTGTTCCAGTACCCGGCCACTTCGTTATCCCGTAATAAAGATGCCTTTTCTTCTCTCACCGTTTCCGCAATCTGCTCCATAAAAACAGCCGTCTCCTCCAGCATCGTATATCTTCCCGGATATTTTTCCAATACGGAAAGGGTATAAGCAAGCATCCTGCCGAGTTCGTAAGTCTCCGCCATCGAAGAACCGAGCAGGCCCGGAAGTCCGTTCAAAGCATCATACCAGCCCGGCTTGCCGCCTTCCATCTCCACACCCATGCCATAGGCATCCAGCGCCGCAAATTTGGTCACGCAGAGCGTCAGAAGCTTCTCAAGCAGCGTAGAATGTATGATTTCTCCTTTTCCATACGCGCCGCGCACCAGTTTCTCCGATGTGTTCCGTCTGCTCTCTTCGTTCAGTGAATGATACTGCCGGATGCCGTTCGGCGTTTTCGTGTAACGCTTTCTCCTCGGATTGACTGCTGCCTGCGACAGAAACCATGTATAACTGTCATCGAATAGAAGGTCTTTTTCCTTCTCCGGATAGATTTTCAGATAACTCTCAATCAAATCCAGATTATAGGTCCAGTGGTCCGACCAGTAGCCTTCGCCAAAACTGCCGTTCATCTGGCTGACCGCCTCGGTCATCACTTTTTCAAAATAATCCTGCGCCTCGTCCTCTCCCATATCATCGGCAAGCCGGAAAAATGCTCCCGGCGTAAACGGTTTCTGCAATGTCTCGATAAACTTTTCTTTCCGTCCGTCTTCCAGTTTCGCAAAAATACGCTCTCCGGCCTCTTTTTCCAATACATAGGTCACTTTCTCGATGGAAAGCGGATTGTAGCCGTCTAACTGAATCAGATTATAAAAAGTCTTGATATTTTCCGTTCCAACATAGGGCGTAAAGAAATTATCGCACCGCCTGTTCTGGTTGACATCCCGGTAGCTTCCGTTGCCCTGAGAATAAAATTCCGGCAGCATACTGAAATAATTATATTCCCGTTCCAGATCGCCATGCTTTCTGGAATAAATATAGAAAATCTTATTTTCACCGAGCACGATCGGATAACCGCCGCGCAGCACATTGTCCATATAAGTATAGCGGCAGTATGCGTCAAACGCCGCAGAAGCCGTATGGGTATCGATGTGACCGCACAAGTCATCCACCAGCTCCCTTGTCCGGGCCAGTTTCGCTTCAAAGTAAGCCCCATCCATTTTTTTCGCAGTAAACTTCTGCAAAACCTCATAGCTTTCCACCTGACCGACCATTTCATAAACAGTCAGCATTTCCGCAGGCGCCAGCGTTTTTTTCGTTCCGTAGAAACTGCATGGGAACTGGTTCTGCGTCACCTGCTCCATTCCCTGTAATGCCTCAAGTCCTTCTTTTTCAAAATTGACCGCATTGGTCAGGGTCGTATCATAGGCAAACACGATATCCGGGTCAACGATTGCCGGAAGCCTTGTCCCGTCTTCCAGAGCACCGAAAGAAAAGTTTCCGCCAACGACTTCCGTTACCGAAGCCGTATCGACGATGCTCGCCCGCACCCGGTAAAACGGAACTCTGGTCTCCACATGCTCGACCTGCATCCATGCTTTGACAAGGCTCCCCATCGTCTTTAAATCTTCATTGCTGACGCCGTAAGGAATACAGGCCGGCATACCATCCAGCAGTTCCAGTTCCACAGCCTTGTCGGACAGGTTTTCCACCGTCACTTTCCGTACGAGCGCACCGGCTTTTTCTTCCGGCAGGGTAAAATAGGTCACATGCGTGCGAAGCTGATGTGCGGCGTTCGTTTCTTCTATTTCCAGCCCGTTCTGGAAGATGAACATCTTCTGCTTCTCGTTTTCATCCGCAAATGCCTCGAAATAAACGCCGTCTTTCCGCAGAAAAGTACGGAATCCGGTCCGCTTTACATTCTGATAGGCCTGATGCGCCGGATAGAACTCCATAATGGCATGGTCCTTATTTTCCACACCAAAACACGACACGCACTGTCCTCGGTTTACATAATAACACCAGCTCGGAATGCCCTTAATCCCGGCAATCCCCGGCAAAAAACTGGCAAATGTTGATTTTTTCCCATAATCTTCGATGATGAATGCTTCCTTTTGACTGCTCATGTGATTCTCCTTTTCTATTCTTCTTTTTTCAATAACTTTTCTGTTCACTGCTCCGGTCAATAAAATTTTAATCAATTTTGCATGAATACATCACTTCTCTTACTTCTTTCCCGCCTATCGTATCATCGCGGTATTCTTTGCTTTGTACAAATCCATTCTTTTCATAAAATTTTCTCGCTCTGTGATTCTCCTCAAGCACCCATAAAAGAATATGATGAAACCCGAGTTTTCCAAGTTCTTTTATAACAGCTCTGAGCAAACGCCGGCCATAGCCCTTTGCGATATATTCCGGCAGTAAATAAATCGATACGATTTCGCCCCAATCGCTGTATTTTTCCCATCTTGACCTGCCAAAACCCGAAGTACCGATGATTTTACCTTCTTCTGTCATAACAAAGTTGTTCCTGCCGTCCTTACGGATATTGTCCGCCCAGCATCCTTCGGGAATGCTGTCAAGGTAACTTTGCGGGATGATGTCCTTATAGGCATATTTCCAACTTTTTTCATAAACGCCGCTTATTTCAGGCAAATCATCTTCCGGCAGTAAATATCTGATTTCAACCATCATAACCTCCATGATTCCGCTTCACGGAATCTCAAAATCTCAAGACAAACAAATTTGTCAGGGAGAATGCCGCTTTTTAGGCATTCTCCCTGGCGAACTTATTCGCCTTGTAAGAAAGACTTGCTTTGCAAATCGTAGAACTTCCAAGTCAGCTATGCTGACTTTGCGAAACAGCCAGGCCTGGGAACCAGGCTTTAGCTGTATGAACAAGACTTGCGCAGCAAGTCAGAAGTTCTTCTCACGCTATAAGAGCGGTATCATATCCCGCACCGACCCGAAGATCAAATGCGGCGTTACATCAGAATCCGGCACATCCTGAAGAGACGCCTCTCCGCTCAAAACAAGAATGCTTTTCAAACCGTTGTTCCTGCCTGCCGCAATATCCGTATAAAGCCGGTCTCCTACCATGGCAATCCGTGCCCTCTCCACCCCGACCCGTTCCGCCAGATAATCAATGATGTCACCGTTCGGTTTCCCGATGATCCGGTCCGGCCAGCGAAAAGCCGACGCATGGATGAATGCCTGTATCGCGCCGGCATCAGGTATAAAACCGGCCTCCGTCGGGCAGTTATAATCCGGATGCGTCGCAAGATAAGGCAGACCTCCCCTGACATGGTCGCACACCTTACACATTTTCCCATAATCGAGGGAAGTATCGAATCCCACCACGACAACGTCTGGCTCATCTTCCTCCAGCACGATTCCCGCCTGCTCGAACTCCGCACACAACAGCGGATTGCCTAACAGATACACCTTTTTACCGGAAAAATGCTTTTTCAGATAGAAAATCGCCGCCTGTCCCGATGTGATGATTTTCTCCGGTCCAATCTCCCATCCCATCCGATGCAGCTTCTCCACATAAGCCTCCGCGTTTTTGGACGAATTATTCGTCAGAAAAACATAACTGCGCCCGGATTCTTCTATCCGCCCGAGAAAGTCTCTGGCACCGTCTATCCACTTTTCGCCCAGATAAATCGTGCCGTCCATATCGAGCGCAAAACAGCGGACGGAATCCAGTATGCGTTCATTATCCTGATTAACCTCAGGGATTTTTTTCTGCATCTTGTGATCCTACTCCCTTCTTATAACATTAGCCTCTAGTCCAGCGTGACACCAGTTTAAACTTGCGTGACGCTGTATGCCTGCGGACGCTGGTTTACCTGCGTCTATTATACCATTACAATCCCATTCCTTACATTCCTTACATTCATTAATCCATTTTTTCTTCAAAATGTTCACTTTTTTATCCTTTTCACAAATGAATGCCCAAGCTTGTTAAATATGCAAACATTAACATTCACCAATCCCTCTATGATTCTATCCCTGACAGCCACTGGCTCACCAAAGCTCTGAACAGTTCCGGCTGTTCAATCTGCAGATTATGCCCTGCCCCATTCACCGCACAGTAAGTCGCATTGGGATAAATATCGAGCAGAGCAAACTGATCTTTATATCCAACCTGTGTATCCTGTTTTCCCGCAAGAATCAGACATGGCCCCGGAAAAGGCGTCTCCAGTCTGTCCACATCAAAAGAAAATGCTCCATCCAGCACATGATCCAGAAAATACCTGTTCTGCTCCATAATGGCTGGCAGAATATCCCTTTGATACAATTTCCATACGGATTTTGTCAAAACCACATTCATATAAGTAAAGCTGTCATATTGTTCTTTTGTCAATGTTCTTAAAAAGTCACCATCCTGCTTTATGACCGTCAACGGTTCCACATTTCTTCTATGAGCCTCCGAATAGACCAAAGGACATAAAAGAATCAGCGATGCGACCATCTGTGGATACCTCCTGACAAATCCCCTTGCCAGATATCCCCCATAAGATTCTCCTGCTATCATAAACCTGTTCCCCACAATATCCTTTGCAAAATGATATAAGATGTCCAAAACATCATCCGAATTTCTGATTTCCTTTCCCGGAACGGATTTCCCCATTCCCGGCAGATCAATATAGATACGGCAATATTGCAAAGAGCTCTCTTCAAAGACCGGCTCAAAACATCCTGACATAATTCTTCTGTCCATTCCCCAGCCATGTAAAAAAAGTACCGGGAATCCCGTCCCGATTCTTTCATATTCGATTGTTGTATCTTGCATTTCGTATTGACTCATCATAAACCTCATCTCCTTTATCGAATACCGGACAATAACTGCTATTTTCTTAATTAATATTAATGTACCACAAACGGAACATATGTTCAATAAATCTTTTTATTTTCCCTTTATAGATAGTTATCAAAATCCCGTTCATTATTTTTCAAAAACACTATTGTAAATCCAATCACTTCATGCTATAATATCGTCACAAAACAAATCTTGATTCTTTTATAGGCACATTTTCATCTTTGTGCGTATTCCGGCAGTTCTGCCAGAGATTCACTTTTGTTTGGCAGGATTGTTATGGGAGCCAAAAGGCTCCACTGGCTTTCCTGTACAATTTAATAGGGAGGTCAGGTTCAAAAGCATGAAAACTTATGAAGAAAAAAGGAAACGCGCCGCGGAATATCAGCTGACCAGCGACCTGTTCGCCGGGAAGGTGTTCGAAGACCTGAAAGCGAGCCAGGAATTATGCCGGATTTTGTTACAAAATGACAACATCGTGCTGTGCAGTGTCAGGACACAGTATGTCATCCGGAATCTGGAGAACCATTCGGTAGAGCTGGATATTCTGGCAGAGGATGTTGAGAGGAATTTCATTAATATCGAAATTCAAATGTATCAGGAAAATGCACCGTTTCGAAGAAGCCGGTATT
>CAMWXB010000025.1 GCA_947178125.1 uncultured Lachnospiraceae bacterium
TCGTCGGCGGTGTCTCCGTCGTTCCTGTGCTCGTCGGCGGTGTCTCCGTCGTTCCTGTGCTCGTCGGCGGTGTCTCCGTCGTTCCCGTGCTCGTTGGCGGCGTTTCCGTCGTTCCTGTCGATGGTATGGATGGCTGTTCCGGACTGACAATGGATTTCACATTGTCTCCGGGAGAATTGCTGTTAACAAGCTTCACAAAAGCTCCCGCCCGTGCAAGCGTTACCGGATCGGGCACGCTTTCCCGCTTGATTTCCTCATAATTACTATCCGCATTCTCTTCTGTCTTGGTAGATTCCACCCATTCCACAGTATTCTGCAGCGTAGATTCGACCGCCGTATTCTGCTGTGCCGTATCCTCCGCCGCCGCGTTGACTTCCGCCTCTGTCTTTATTTCATCGGCTACTTCGACCTTTTTATAAGAAATCGTATCCGTAACCTTAATCGTCTCTTCCTGTGCCGGAAGGCGGTATTTCTCGTAACCTTCCCCTGAAAAAGCCATTACCTTCACCGTATAAGTGCCCGCACTAATCCCGGTCTGGTAAATGATGCCGTCCTTATCATCATCCTTCAGGGATAGTGTTTTACCACCTCCGGTGATTTCCACCTCAAAAGGCACGCTGCCAATCAGCTTATTCGTTTCTTTATTGACAAATTTAATTTTAATGTCAGATTGAATGGAAGTCAAACGAATGCCCACTTCTATCTGGTCTCCATTCGGCTTCACTTCACTCTGCCCTTCTGCCGCCATTTCCGGCTCAAGCCCTATCATCTGTGACATCCTGGCAGATTCCGCATCGGCGACGGCGATCAATCCGCTCTCACCGATGATGCCGATATCCTGTATTTCCGTTCCCACTTCTGAAAAAGCTTCCACCTGTCCGGATACGCCTCTCGCATTGAAAAAAATCACCCCGGTAGCTACAGCTGCCACCAGAATAAAAAAGCCAAATGCTGCCACAACGCAGTCAATCGCGCTCATGTTCGTGATAAAGCGGCCAAAACGTGCGAAGATATTCTCTTCGTAATACTCGTCGTCCTCTTCATCATCATCTATCCCGTAATACTCGTCGTCTTCGTCATCCATTTCATAATACAGGTCATCGTCTTCATAATACCGGTCATCGTCCTCATCGTACAGATCATCTTCTTCATAGTACCGGTCATCTTCGTCGTCCTCTATCGCATAGTATCTGTCATCCTCCGACTCATAATACCGCTCATCGTCCATCTCATAATATCCGTCGTCTGTTCCATCGTATACTTCGTCATAATTTTCTTCTTCGATGTCATCAAGTTCTTCTACTTCATCAACGATATCATCCTCATATATTTCCTGTTTCCGCACACTTTTACCGGATTTCTGAATCGGAGCGCTTTTCTTTGCAGGGACAGGCTGCGGCTTTCTTTCACAGGCCGCAATCGTTTCATCATCCAGGCTCAGAAATTCCAACGTATCGTCACTGACATTGTGCGTTTTCCTGACAGGCGTATGACCATGTACCTTTCTCTTCTGCTCTTTTTTCATGCGTTTATGTAAACCTTTCGTTATTTAGCAATTTGGTGATATTATAACACAATATCCTCTTTTCAGCAAGGAAATACGTTTTTTTATCATAACTCTTTTTACTTTTACGCGGTAAGTAACACCGTTTTTCTGCCATTTTTTGCCGGAATTCGCTTGACTTTGCTATCCAGAACTGACACAATATAAGTGCAACATTACAATTTCAACATTATCAACTGAGAAAAGGGGAATTTTTCATGATGTACATGCACTATTGTAAGCGTTGCCATCATGTCCATATGCTCAATGGACATAGACGTGAATGCCCGAACTGTAATGAAAGCATTACAGAGCTTAAAATCCCGTATATGGATTATGTATCCATGGACAGGGAAGCAAGGGAGCTTTTTCTTGTGCGCCTCGAAGACGATGTACAGCTTAAATGTCTGAGCACCACCTATCGTATGTTCAAATACAGCAAGTGGTACAAGAAACAGCTCAATGAGCAGCATAAAGAACAGCTCGGCGAACAGCATAAGCTGGTTTCCCAGACTGCTCTCATTCCTTATTTAGCGGGCGAGCCCATGATGGACAATGCGGTTACAGCTATCTGACAGCGGAATTTTTCCTATGCGGAACTTCCGCCAGATCTTAACAGCACACGAAAAAGGTACTGCCAATGAAGCAGGTCATTGGCAGTACCTTTTTTGTATACAGACCTTGACAAAAAGATGAAACGGGATGAAAATCTTATAGAAAAAAGCCGAACCGAGGAACACTATGATGAAGAACAGAGCAATAAAAATCCTTTTTATAATAGCAGTTGTTATTCTTATTCTGCTTCTGGCAGTCTATATAAACCATAAAATACATTTACAAAAAGAATCCTCTCTTTTGACGCCTGTCGGACAACTCGTCGAAGTCGATGGACATAATATGAGTGTCTACATAGAAGGAAGCGGAGATATAACACTCGTTTTCCTTTCGGGCGGGGGAACCAGTTCGCCAATCCTGGACTTCAAATCGCTCTATTCTCTTCTAAGCGATGCGTATCAGATTGCGGTTGTCGAAAAATTCGGTTACGGATTCAGCGATATTGTCGATAAGAGCAGAGATATCGACTCGATACTCGAAGATACAAGGGCCGCTCTGACGGCGGCCGGCCTGCAGGCGCCATATGTTCTGTGCCCTCACTCCATGTCCGGATTGGAAGCATTATATTGGGCACAGAAATACCCGGATGAAGTATCCGCGGTCATTGGACTCGATATGGCCGTCCCACAATACTATGACAGCATGGACATTAACATTCCGCTCCTGCGCCTTTCAAACCTGGCGGCAAACATCGGCATCACGCGGCTGATACCCGGAATCGCCGAAAGCGATGCGGTACGGCATGGTACTTTATCCGATGAAGAAAAAGAAATCTATAAGGCCGTTTTTTACAGCCGTACCGCAACGGTAACGATGATCGACGAAGCCGCTGCCGCTAAAGAAAACGCTCAGAAAGTTGAGGCAGCGGGTATCCCGCAGCTTCCAATGCTGCTTTTCATTTCGGACGGCTCAGGCGGCACCGGATTCGACAAAGAAACCTGGCGCAGAATACCCGTGGAATATCTTTCTCAGGTAAACGGCGGAACCTGTATAGAATTAGATTGTCCTCATTATGTCCACAACTATGAATATCAGACTATCGCCGAACATATATCGGCTTTTTTATCCCGCCTTTTTGAATGAATTTCTTAAAATTTTGTGAATACATGGATTTTTATTTCCGTTCATAGTAAAATAAATCCAGCAGCAGATACTAATCAAATATAATGGCTGTAACATTCAATGGAGGAGCATTATGAATCAGGATACGGAAAAAGATATAGAGATTCTGGATATGGACGAACAGGACACTCCTGTCGAAGAGCAACAGACGCCATCCGGCGAATCTGTCAAAGCAATAAGGAAACCGCCGGAAATGCCCGCAAAAAAACCGCATATTCAACTCAACCTGCACATTATATTTCTATCGTTGATCGTCATCATCATCGGCACCATTGCCTTCAAGCTCTACAAATGGGATAAAGGCGTTCCGCTTGAAGATGACCCTGATTTTCAGGAGTCTGATTTTGATATCGAAGTTCTGGACAGCATTATCCCGCTGGCGCCGGACAAGCTGGAAGGACATGAAGACGACGGCGTGACAACGATTCTCTGCCTCGGAAACGACCCTTTTTCACTGGGCAGGGATGAAAGTTACGGCCTTGCCAATCAGATTGCGGAAAAGTCCGGTGCGACTGTATATAACGGTTCTTTTACGGGCTCTACCGTAAGCGCCGCTTACGCATCTTATAACGACGGTTACTGGATGGATGCCCTCAGCCTGTCTTATCTGGCGGAAGGAATCTGCACCAGAGACTTTGAAAGAATTTTGGCCGCAGCATACTGCAGTTACGACCCCGCTTTTGTTCCGACGGTAGAAATGCTGCAGGAACTCGATATGAACAGTGTTGATATTATCTGCATCATGTATGACGGTATCGATTACATTGAGAAAAGACCGAGCGACGACCCGAATGACCCATATTCCATCGTTGCCTACACCGGCGCTCTGCGCACCGCTATCGAGCAGTTCCAGGAGACCTATCCTTTCATCAGAATCGTGGTGATGTCCCATACCTTCTGTCACAGCATCAGCGATGAGGGGAATTTCCAGAACGGCGACCGTACCGATTTGGGAAACGGCACATTGAGCCACTATCTGCAGAAGGAGCTGGATGTCACGAGCGACTGCGGCGTTTCGTGGATTGATAATTTTTACGGTTCCGTTAACGAGGATAACTATCTGGAATATATGACAGATTACATCCACTTCAATGAAGCGGGTCTGGAACGGCTTGCAGAACGTTTCGTAGACTGCATCCTGCCGCAGGGCACTGCAACAGAATAAGCAGGCCAGGGCGGACACTTTAATAATCCACGGAAAACAGTTCCTCAAAATCGAACTTTTCAATGAGCAGGCGCATCTGATCGAGCGCCTGCTTCATTTCTTCTTCGGATGTTATCTCGCAGTTCCCGTCCGCAAAGCACTCTGTCATATAATAATTGATATCCCGATGATAATGGCTGTAATCCGCATAGTTATCCAAATCCGTCACAATCCATTCCTGATTTGGAAAAAAGAAGAGCCGCACGTTCTCATAAGCGAGCATCCTGTCCGCAATATACTGATATTCTGCCATCGTCGCTTCAAGATGGTTCTCACAGATGACATCATTCCAATACAAAATGCTGTACGGCGGGAAAAAAATATAAAACGTTGTATCCGGATTCTGTTCTATATACGGACAGATATTCACCGCAAGATTTTGTTCCACGCTTTCCAGATACGCATCCGCCGGCGTTTCCATCGCTGCCCTTTCCGGCTGTTCATAATTGTGCATCACCCATTGCTTATTATAATACTCATCCGTCCACCAGCTTTGATAGACTGTGGCAAGGTCCGTCTTATCCGGGTCTGCGACCTGCCGGAAAATATAATTCAACACCACGTCCTTATTAAAAATATATTGAATATCATTTATGACATTATTGTCATAAAGATATTCCGGAATCGGATACTTCGTCTCTTCCACGCCCCCTGTGTAGGTCATCACGTCGATACCGAGGAATACCGCTTCCACCTGATTATCACTTTCAAAAATAAGCTTCATGATATTGGACTGGTCCTTCGGATAAGCGCCGCTGTAATTCAGTTTGATCGCGTGAAGTCCAAGCTGTTCCTCAAACCAGTTCGTATTGAAATTCACCGTCATGGAAGAACCTAATATAACACTGTCATACTGCATATTCTTTGCCATGCCTGGATTCTGACTCAGCTGATTGTCCACGAGATAAGGAAAATCTGCAAGCGGCGCATGGTAATGGAAAAAAGGATCCACATAAACGACCAACGCCATAATGCCGAGAAGAAGCAGGCAAACGGCCGCTGCGGTGACGCACATAAATTTTTTAAAAGGACTACCCTGACTGCTCAGGTCTTTCTTTTCCTTCATAAGCCTACCCCTCTCCTATCAGAAATTGAAATACAGGAACGTGCTGACCTGTGAAAAGGACAAAATGCACCATACAAAGACCGCTCCGAACAACACGGCCTGATACGCTTTTCCCTTTACCCTGTCCGCAATCTGCACCGCATTCCGGCCAAACATCGCAACCCCCAGACCAACCGCCAGCATAAAGAACATCAGCAGATATCTGCTATAAGAAAAATTGTCCAGACGGAGCACTTTCAGCACATACCACAGTTCGTCCAGCTGAAAGCACTCCGCCAGGTCGAAGGAAATCTTCTGCGCCTTTCCTTTTAACACAAGGAGCAGGAGTTGGTTCGCCTGCGCGACGTCCGCCGCCCGGAAATAGACCCATGCGATGCTGACATACAGGAACAGGAGCATTCTTGACACAAGTGTCACAATCCATTTCCACATAAAAAATACCGCTCCCTGCCGTTCCGGCGACTGCTTTTTTGAAAAAACTTTCTTTCCATAAAACTTCTTTTTCTCGAAATACCATCTCGTCAACACATACAGCACGCCATGCAGCATCCCCCAGACGATGAAATTCCATCCCGCGCCATGCCATACACCGCTCAGGAAAAAGACGGCCAGAAAATTCAGATACATCCGTCCTCTGCCTCTGCGGTTCCCGCCGAGCGGTATATAAACATAGGAAGTAAAAAAACGGTTCAACGTAATATGCCACCGCTTCCAAAAATCCACGATATTGACAGCCTGGTAAGGGGAATTAAAGTTGACGGCGATTTCAAAGCCGAGCATCCGCCCAATCCCCCGCGCCATATCGCAGTAACCGCTGAAATCAAAATAGAGCTGGAGAGAATAGGCGAAGATGACCACGAGCGCATCCGCCTGTCCGAGAAGCGCCATGTTCGCATAACCATAATCCACGCCTGCGCCGAGCGTATCCGCCAGAATCACCTTTTTGAACAACCCAAGCACGAACAGCACATAGCCTCTGGAAAATTTTTCCCAATCGAATTTCCGCTCGGTCATTCCCGCAAACTGCGGAAGCATCTCGGCCTGCGTCACGATGGGGCCCGCGATCAGCTGCGGAAAGAACGCGACAAACAACGCATACGGCAGCAGCCCGCAGTCTTTTACCTCTCCCCTGTATGTATCCACGAGAAAGCCAATCTGCTGAAAAGTGAAAAAGCTGATGCCGAGCGGCAGCAATACATGACGCAGTAAAAAAGAAGAGCCGAATACCGCATTGATATTTGTCACAAAAAAATCATAATATTTAAAATAAAAAAGGACGCCCAGATTTACCGTTATGGCCAAAAACAGCAGTTTCCCGGAAGGCGCCTTCGATAAGAGCCTGTGAAAACAATAATTAACGGCAATGCTGAATACCATGATCAGAAGATAATTCACCTGAAAATAGCCATAGAACCAAAAGGACATGGCGAGCAGGAAAAACTGCGCCGCCTCCTTTTTCCGTAAATGGAGAAAGCCGTAATATCCGAGCAGACATACGGGGAAAAATAAAAAGATAAAAATATAGGAATTAAACAGCATGGAATGTCCTGACCCCTCCCGTCGTTCAATCTTCGATGACCATATTCATGCCCATGTTCGTTTTCATGTTTCTGTCGATATAGATCAGATAAGTGTCCGTCTGTGCGTACAGTTCAAATCCATAGTCCGTAAGCGGCGCCTGCAATTTCCTGTCCTTTTTCAGGACAACATAATTACAGCCGTACTCCCGCGTCAGTTCCACGAAAGAATCCGTTTGGATGACTTCCGCCTCTTCCATCGCCTCATACATATCATTATAATAATCCCATCTGGCAATCAGCATTTCCCGGCCATAGGGCATATTGATCTTCGTCGAATACTGCCTGATATAATAGACCAGGTCAGCCGGGACGAGCGCCATGACACGGCCTTCTGCCGGGTCTATCAATTGGGCGACCTCTACCGCTTCCGCCGGAAGATGATACCAGTTCTGTGCTTTGGAAATATGCTCGCTTTGATAGACCAGACTGCCGCACGCTACGATTGCCGCGCACATCACAACAAGTCCTGCTTTCCGGTATTTTCCGCACAGCTTCATCGCTCCGTAAGCGCTGACCAGACTCATCTGCAGCAGCCAGAGCAGGCGGTAATATGTCTCCGCATCATTCAGCAGTCTCACAAATACTTTGCGAAAAAGCGGGCAGAAAAAACAAAGCAGCAGGACTATCGGCGTATAAACGAAAACAGCACGAATGCTTTTGTTCTTCTCCGTCAGCAGTAAATACAGCAGGAAAAAAAGATAAATACCGAACAAATATTTATTTTGATGAAATCCGACGTAGTTCTGGAAAATGACTACGCTTTCCAAAAAGATACCCCACATAGCTTTGCGCCGCTCCTATCATTTCAACATAAGATATAACAGAACATAAACCACATTCGGAATACAGGTAAGCCCCAGCTTCACCGGTATTTTGATATCCTGCTCCACAAACATCAGACACAATGCCATGATTCCCAGCAGAATCGCAAGCAGAAAGACCGCAATGGAACTGCATACACCAGCCGTCATATTCAGACAGACGAGCATCATCCACACCCCCGCGTTCTGCCTGTGCCTTTCTTTTTCACCGTTATAGAGCCAGAGCAGGAGCAGAAAAAGCATCGGTATGACAAAACTTCCCACAACAGCCTTCCCCTGCCATGTCCTCGTCAGGAAAAAGGTCTCATTCGTATAAATCGATACGCTGCCGAACATCTGGAACATTCCCATCATGATCATAAAGACCGGAACTTTCTCTTTTTTCCCCGGAAAGAGCGCCCTGGCAATTTCATAGTAAACGAGATAACTGAGCGGTATCAGAACAAGCGGCATCACAACATGCGATACGATCGTCGCGTGAATATCCGCCTTTACCGATACGAATGCAATCCACATCGGAAAGACTGCCAGCGCGTGTCTGATATCGAGCGGCGAAGACCTTCCGGTATAGGGCAGATTTTTATACATCCCGCCGTTTTGCTGCGCCATCAGGGACTGCACCACATAATAGGCATCGTCACCGTCAAAAGACGCTCTTGTCACCGCCATATACAATTGGAAGCCCACGAGCGCAAAGAAGACCGCCCACTCTATTTTGTATTCCAGGCTCATTTTATGCGATACAAAATCTGAAAGCAGGATCGGCCTGACTTCTTCCCGTTTCCGCTTCACCCGCAGATACAAGAGCAGAATCCCTGCGATCGAGAGCAAAATAGCAGCCAACATGAACCATCTTAGAACAAACTGAAAATTATTATACTGGATCAAGACCACCGCTGGAATCGTGATCACTTCAAATACCGACCACATCAGCATGTAACCCGCAAGCAGCGTTACCCCCATATTTCTTCCCGTTCCCGATGTATCCCGGTTTTCCGGCATAAAATAAGCCGGCACCTGACCGATACAATACGGAACCGCTATAAGCCAGAATATCAAACTGATCATCTGCGTCATGAAAATCCTGCCTTTCCTGTCTTTCTTATTCTCATTCTTTCCCAATTTCTCCCTGATATTTTAGTTTACCGCAAATTTGAAAAGATGTCTACCCGAAGCGGCGGTTCGTTCTGCGCTCGACCTGCGCCCGGTCGCTGCATCGAGGTTTCCCTTGTCGGCACGCTCCCGCTCCGCGAAAAATCGCAACAGATGCTAAGCTCGTGAAAAACCTCGCTAAGCACTGGCGTTTTTCAAGGGCCTTCGCGGGAAACATCGATGCAGCGACCAGGCGCAGGTCGAATCTGCCTGTCAGTGTCAATCCATGTCAATCATCGCAAGTATCTGTTGAAAAATATGCAAAATACAGCTATACTTCTAATAGACTGTCTATTGGCGCCGCTGCCGGGCAGTAAATTTGTAAAGAGAATGATTGGAGCGGCCTGCGAATATGATAATAGATAACAGGAAACTTAAAAAAATAAGATGGCTGTTCGTTTTCCTGACAGCGCTTCTTCCTCTGCTTTTCCTTCCGAAGCTGTTTACGGATATGAAAATCTATAATCTACTCCGGGAGAACAAAATCGACACAAGCGTCACTTTTACATATACGGGAGACCGGCAGGTAAAATGTTATAACGCCAATCCAGGCAATCCGGAAAGTATGAGTTATGTCTTCCTTCCCTCCTATGCGGATATGGCACAGATCGGCGTGGAAACGATCGCGGAGCGGGTAGATTTTATCGGCGGGCCGGAAACCATAAGTGTAAAGAGCGGAGAATATGCGGCCTGCAGCTTTGAGACCGGGCTTCCCTACCGGATGCACTTTTATAACGCTTCCGGAACGGAGATCGGAACAAGAGACGTTACGTTTTTGAAATCAGGCGGCCTCCCGGTCATGTATGTCAACACGAGAACCGGAAGCATGGAACGGCTCGATGCCGACAAGACCTATAAGGAAAAGGCGTCCATCGAATTTCTGGACAGCGAAGGTGAACTCGTTTTTACCGACGATATCAGAAGCATTTCCGCCAGAGGCAACCAGACTTTTACTTTTGAAAAGAAATCCTACCAGCTGAATTTAAGCGTACCGGTGGATTTTATGAATATGGGGATGTCCGATACATGGATACTGCTCTGCAATGTATACGACCCGGCCTATATCCGCAATAAACTGACTTATGAGATGGCTCTGCAGGCTGATATGCCCGGAAGCGCCAAATCGGAATATATCGATGTATATTTTAACGACGTTTATGCCGGAATGTATCAGTTGTGTGAAAAAGTCGAAATTGGAGAGAACCGGCTGGAAATCGCGGACTTGGAAGCCCAGAACCGTGCCCTGAACGGAGAAGTGTTGGATTATGCCGATACCTTTGTCACCGGAAACGGAAAAGGCGTTGAACTGGCACGAAACCCACAGGATATTACGGGCGGCTATCTGATAGAACACGACTATGGAATGAAATTCAGCGAAGTGCTGAGCGGCTTCACCACCAGTACAGGCGAAGAGTTCGCGCTGAAAAATCCGAATCATGCTTCCGAGGCGGAAGTCACCTATATCAGCAACAGGATGCAGGAAATCGAAGACGCCATCAGGGCGGAAGACGGCTATAATCCGGTCACGGGAATATATTACACGGAATATATCGACCTGGAATCCTGGGCCGATAAATATCTGATAGAAGAAATCACCCGCAATAACGGCGGCGGCAGTACCAGTTCTTATTTTTATAAACCGCAGGATTCTCTCAGCACGAAAGTATACGGCGGCCCTGTCTGGGATTATGACAAAGGCTACGGCAACGCCAGCGGTTATAATAAGAATACACGCGATCTGGCCTTTTTGACTCTCCATGAATACTACACAAGCTGGTTCTATTACCTGTATCAGCACGAAGATTTCGTAGAAATGGTCAAAAAAGAATACCAGGAAAAGTTCTCCGACTATCTTACAATAATGGCAGAGGAAAAAGCGGACGAGTATCTGGCACAAATAGAGGCCTCCGCAATACTCGATCAGGCGCGTTTCGGCCATGTGTACTGTGCGCTGGATGAAAACCTGGAGATTCCCTTTTCACCGGATAATTATAAAATGCACGCACAGGCCATCAAGCAATTTATTCTGGAGCGAAAGGCCTTTCTGGATGAAGTATGGCTGGAAGATGCCCCGATCTGCATGGTGCATTTCAAAAATGCCGAAGGCAGCGGAAACCGCTGTGTCGGCGTTATCACCGGAGAATGTATCGAAAATCTTCCTGTGGAAAGCAAAAGCAATATGCAGTTTCTCGGCTGGCAGATAGAAGACAGTGAAGATTTTCTGACGACACAAACGCCAGTAACCGAAGAAATAACGGTATATCCCGTGTGGGAAGCGGCACCCCCGCAGGAATGAACAGACCGGAAAGGAGCATAAATTTCAAAGTGGAAATTTTCAAAAGAGAAAAGAACGAAAGCATCGAAGCCGAAAAATATCGACATGAATTCAAATATCTGTGTACGGAGGCACAGCTTGCCATGTTGGAAGTACGCCTGATGGGCATTATGTCAAAAGACGTGCACGCGGGTCCGAACGGCAGATACCTGATCAAAAGCCTGTATTTCGACGACATCAACGACCGATGCTTTATGGAAAACGAAAACGGAACCGGGCCGAGAGAAAAATACCGCATCCGCATCTATAACAATGACCCGGAGCGGATCAGCCTGGAATGTAAACGCAAGGAAAATGACAAGATCAATAAAAAAAGCTGCATTCTGACAAGAGAACAATACGACTGGCTCGTCTATGACAGGACGGCGGACAGGATGGAAGAACTGCCCGAACTGGCGCAGAAGCTTCTGGTCCTGAAAATGTGCAATAAAATGGAACCGAAAGTCATCGTCAGCTATGAAAGGATTCCCTATGTCTATCAAAACGGCAATGTCAGAATCACTTTCGACCGCAATATAGCATCTTCTTCCAGAATCGAAGATTTTTTCCGGACAGATGCCGGACAGCGGCAGATTCTGCCATCCGGCAAACAGCTATTGGAAGTTAAATACGACGAATACCTTCCAGATCATATATACCACGCACTTTCTCTGGCAAATATGCAGAGAATTGCTTTTTCCAAATATTATCTTTGCAGAAAATATCATCTCTAAAAAATATTTCTTATTACCTATAAAAACAAAGGAGAAAAAATTTATGAATTTCAAAGACATCTTTAAAAACTCATTTCTGGAGGCTTTTATGCAGAACGAGGTCTCTGCGAGCAAAGTCACCGTCATCCTGCTGTCCACCTGTATCATCGCCCTGTATATTTTTCTGGTATACCGGATGATCACGCGCAAGACCTTTTACTCTAAAAATTTCAACATCTCGCTGGCCGCGCTGTCGGTCATTACCGCAATCGTCATTCTGACCGTGCAGTCCAATATCGTTCTATCCCTCGGTATGGTCGGCGCCCTTTCCATCGTGCGTTTTCGAACCGCCATTAAGGATCCGATGGACCTGGTCTTTCTGTTCTGGGCGATCAGCGTGGGAATTGCCTGTGGTGCAGGAATGCTGGAAATCGCAATCATCGGCTCATTTATTCTGACAGCGCTCATTTTCTTCCTGGACAGGCTCCCGATGGCCAAAGCTGCAATGATACTGGTCATCAGCGCACAGGCCGGAAAAGACCGTACGGCCCAGATTACGGAATTAGTTAAAAAATACAGTAAATACTATAAAGTAAAATCGAGGAATATCACCGGAGAACAGCTCGATATGGTCATAGAACTCTGGGCTTCCAAAGAAGAAGAACTGACGGAAGAACTGTCAGCGCTCTCCGGCATTCACAGCGTTTCTCTGATGTCTCATGATGGAGAAGTGACATTCTAAGAGAAAAACACAAAATCTGCACGAAATCTTTGCACTGACACGCGACACTTTATACGAACGGCAATTTAATCTTTTAACCGGTATCAAAAAGTGATATGATAAATAGAAGCTGCATTTAACGCAGACTGGAACGTCAAGGATTTAAGAAAGGTAACATTATTTTCATGAAAAATTTTTCTACGAAAAAAGCATATATTATAGGAGCCGGCCCTGCCGGGCTGACCGCAGCCTATGAACTTTTGAAACAGAGCAGTGAATACGAAGTCACCGTTCTCGAAGAAAGCAGCGATATGGGGGGCATCTCCAAAACAGTCAACTACAAGGGAAACCGGATGGATATGGGAGGCCACCGCTTCTTTTCCAAAGTGCCCGAGGTCAACGACTGGTGGAACCGGATGCTCCCTCTTCAGGGCGCTCCCACCTATGACGATATTGTTCTTGGACGCAAAATGCCGCTCAAAAAAGGCGGCCCCGACCCCGAAAAAGAAGACAGGGTCATGTTGCGCCGCCACCGGGTATCCCGCATTTACTTTAATAAAAAGTTTTTTGACTATCCGATTTCCTTTAAGTTCGAAACGTTTAAAAACATGGGACTGATCACCACATTACAGGCCGGTTTCAGTTATCTGGCCGCACTGCTCCACAGACGGAAAGAAAACTCCTTAGAGGATCTTTACATCAATCGTTTTGGACGAAAACTGTATTCCATGTTCTTTGAATATTATACGGAAAATCTCTGGGGACGGCATCCCAGCGATATCGCTCCCGACTGGGGCGCGCAGCGCATGAAAGGCCTTTCCATTACCGCAATTATCAAAGATATATTCGGCAAAATGCTGCCGGGTAAAAAGAACCGTAAAGTAGAGACCTCGCTTATCGAAGAATTCAGCTATCCGAAACTCGGCCCCGGTCAGTTGTGGGATGTGACAGCAGAAGAGATTCAGAAAATGGGCGGCACGATTCTGCGGAACAGCCGCGTAATCGGTCTTCACAAGGATGACAAAGATCACATTACATCTCTGACCTATGAAGCAGATGGAAAACAGATTACCGTGGAAGGCGATATTTTTATTTCTTCCATGCCTGTCAAAGACCTTGTTGCAGGTATGAACGACGTTCCAAAGGAGCCCGCCCGTATCGCTGCCGGACTTCCTTACCGCGATTATATGACCGTCGGCCTTTTGCTGCCGAAACTGAATTTAAAGAATAAGACCAAAATAAAGACCATCAGCAATATCGTACCTGACTGCTGGGTCTATGTACAGGACCGCTCCGTGCAGCTCGGCCGCTTCCAGATTTATAATAACTGGTCGCCCTATATGGTCAAAGACCTGGAGCATACCGTATGGATCGGGCTGGAATACTTTGTTACAGAAGGCGATAAGTACTGGACTATGTCTGATAAAGATTTTGCCAAATTTGCCATAAAAGAAATCCTCAGTATGGGATTGATCGACCGTCCGAAGGACGTCATGGACTTCCATGTGGAGAGGGTCAAAAAAGCATATCCGGCCTATTTCGATACTTACAAAGAAATCGACACGCTGGTGGATTACCTGAAATCTATTGACAACCTTTACTGCGTCGGCCGGAACGGACAGCACCGCTACAACAATATAGACCACTCCATGATGACATCCTTTGAAGCGGTCAAAAATATCGTCGGCGGTATTCAGAATAAAGATAATGTCTGGAACGTCAACACGGAACAGGAATACCATGAATCATGATTTGGAAATGAGGCTGCCTATAAGGCAGCCTCTACTGCATTCCTAATCAACTTCATGCCTTCCGGATTCATATGAATCCCGTCCGTCACATATTCTTTCATATTGTCAATCGTAATACCACAATTCTGCAGATCGATGATCTTACATCCTTTCGCCGCGGCAATCACTTCAATCTTCTTCCCGTAGTCTTCCGCTGTCAGCTCCAGACTGTTCACGAATGTTACAAACGTCGGCCCCGACTCAGGCCCCCAGGTTCCCATCGGCGGAAGGTTACAGCAGAGTATTTCCGCATTCGGATAATAGGCGATCAGCTTATCCAGTATCATACAGTAAGCATCGCTGAAAGTCTCTATCATGCCTTCTTCCACCGCCTTCGTTCCGTCGTTATCACCGAGCGGCACGGCTTTCATAAAGTCATTCGTTCCCATATAAACGATAATGACATCCGGGAAAGAACCTTTATTCCCTATCAAATCCCAAATCCTGCATTCGCTGCACCCATATTGAATATTATCAGCACTGAGAGAATCGCCGATACAGGTGCTCCCGGAACTGGAGCCGTTAACGCACAGCTCCATTTCTGTATCCTTCAGGACCATCTTCCACCATGTCTGCTCTACATCCGACACCTCGCCATCCATTGGGAAGTAGCAGGCATAGCCTTCCGGAATCCAGCCATCGAAAGTCGAAATACTGTCTCCCAGAATCGAGAGCTTTCTGGCCGCCGTCTCTCCCTCTTCTGCCGCATCCTCTCTCCTGGCGCCTTCTACCATCTTTTCATCGGAACGCTCTCCCGCCGCTGTGGTGGAGTCTTCCTCTGTTCCACCATCCGCATTTGCGTTATTCTCTGCAATTGCTGCCGTATCCGCCTGCTTCTCCGCGCCTGCTGCCGTATCTGCCTGATTCGACGCACCCGCTGCTGTATCTTCCTGATTCTCCGCGCCCGCCGCGTTCCCATCGTTCCCGCCCTGACCGCCGCATCCGGCTAAGATAAACAACATAAAAGCGAGCATCCACGCCAGCGCACTTCTTCTTTTCCGAATAACACGATTGCCTTTCTTCACACCCAACATCATACCATCTCCCGCCCCATTTTCTTTTGTTCGTTACATTTTTGCTTCTCTCTTCCTGTTCGCCTTCGTTCCTGCCGTTTTCCGATTACCGCTTCTTAAAAACAGACTGTCTCGCACCGTGCATCTTTTCATGATGCTTCATAACATCGTCCGCCGCATCCATCCTAAGCCCGGCATCGATAAAATCACAGTTTTTGCAGAACGGATAGTTCTGCCGCCCGCCCTTTACTGCATCCCGCAGTTTTTGGTACTTTTCGCTGTTCCATCCGTCTTTTAACGGCACTTTGTTCAGGTCCGCCAAATCCGTCACCTCAAAATTATCACAGCAGCAGATTCCGAGTTTCCCGTTCGGCATAATCCACATATCCGTAAAAGGCATCAGGCAGGTCTCCTTGATAACTTTTCCCTTTGACTGTTTATTCGGCGCGCTGCCCGCACGATTGGTCAGCACCTCTTTCAGATAACGAATCTGTATCAGGATATCCACATCCTTAAATTCCTCCGGATGTTTCTTTACATACGCATGAATCACCTGAATATTCTTGTGCATCTTCATATCCAGACAATAATTATTGATGATCAACTGGTCCACATAGGGGACGATTGCTTTCACCTTGTCGATATCCAGAAGCAGCCCGTTCGTTGACATGAAAATAAAGGCATTGGGAAGCTTCTCCCGTGCATATTTGTGAAATTCTACAATACGCTTGTCCAGCCAGGGTTCATTGTTTCCGTATAAAGTCAGATGCCCCTTATAGTCCCATTCCTTTAACTGGTCGATGATCGAGTAATAGAGTTCATCCGGCATCTTCATATAGGGCCTTTTCTCCGCATGGATATTGGCCGTACAGAACTCACAGGTGCTGTTGCAGCGATTCACCGTCTCCAGATTGACGACGACCGGATGCGGCGCCGCCCCTGTCTTCTGCATTCGTCCGTAAAAATAGTCTATATAGTTTTTCTGCTGTTTTCTTCTCGTCAGAAACTGCAGTTTCAAATAACTTTCACTCGACAATTTAGGCAGATACTTTCTCGCATTCCACCCAAGCACTCCCGCAAAATTGTGTACTCTGATCGGCATAATCTGTCCCTCTTTCCGAACGCAGACCTCTCTGCATTCATCTTACCTGATATAAATAAATTGTATAGCTTTCATCCTCGGAAGTATAGCTTCCTTTTAACAAAAGTCCCGCTTCCTCCGCATTCGCGAGTTCGATTCTGGAAAAAATCCAACTCCCGCCGAGCTCCCTGATACTTTCCGCATCAATGTAAATATTATAGTCCGTCGCCTGAATGCTCTTCGTCGCGCGCACGATGCTCAAATCGGTTCCTGAGTATAAATAGGCGCGGGCCCCCCATTCGTCATAATAGATTCTGGTCGCTTCCACCCGCTGCAGCGCCGGTGCGATGATCTTCCGAAAATCTTCTTTATATTGCTGCGCATAAAAACCAAGATAACCGTCCAGCGTAGCAATACCGTTATATTCCAAAATGGCTGGATGCAGTCCATATGCTAAAGACCACTCCCCATCATAGGCAATCTCTTCTTTTATCCTCTCAAATAAATCTACCGCATAGAACTGCTCATAGTCAAGTTCATCCACTTCTGTTCCGTGAAAATATTCATAAGCCCTGTAATAACATGTATAATATAAATCATTATACCGCCCCGGCGACAGAATGACCGTCAGACACGCCGCGCAGATTATGATATTGGCGAGCCACATTTGTATGACACCCATGTCATAAATCCTGATCAGAATCAGGAACAGCGCACAATACCACAAAAACGGATTGAAAAATACCGTTCTGTTGAACTGCCAGCCCTCAAGCGGCGGAACGAGCATTTCCACCAGCCTTCTGACCGGTCCGCAGTCATACAGGCCATAGACGACACTGTTGAACACTAGAAACAACATGATAAAATTAAAACGATCCCGAAAAATATCACGCGCTCTTTTTTTATACAAATAATATCCGTTATTTAAAATAAAATATACAATACAGAGCGGAAGAACCACTTTCGTATGCACGCCATCGGCATGAAAAATACCATCCTTCCATACGGAAAAAATCTCCTGTACCACATCCCGCGCTGACAAATCTACATTCACGATCGTGGAGCGGATCGTCACTTCATCACTGAGGAGCATCTGCCCGAACAGACGATATTCGCATACAACATAGCCGAGCGCCAGCACAATGACACTTGTTATCAAAGACCATACAGGTTTTCTGTCCCGAATCGAGAGCCATATCGCCGCAATCACCACATATCCCAGCAGAAAAATCCCCATATAGGAAAAATAGGATACGAGCGGGTACAAAAACAGACACAGATACAGGACCTTCGATGGTTTCCGGTAAATCCGAATCAGCAGCCAGGCCGCGAGGGGCATGGACGCAAATGCAAAACCAAAGGCCGGAAAAACGCTCAAAATACCATAAACGAACCCCGTCATATAGATGATGGGACGATAGTGCATATACTTCTCCGGATACAGTTCCTTTGCCAGAAGCCGGAAGGATACGATCGCAAGTACGGCCTTCAGCAAAAGCCCCAGCACATATGCCGTAAAGGTCGGGAAAATCATATAGAGCACACTGTAGAGCGACAGCTCCGAAGGCAGATTATCTCTGCTGATTCCGCCCAGAAACGGTATATCCACGCCATGCTTCCAAAAGGAATCCGTATTTTTTAACATCTGGAACTGCGCCAGAAACAAATCCATATTATCGTGTACCGCAATATAACTTTTTTCTCCAAAATACAGAAAAACGCCGCCCTCCAAGAGCAGAAAACCCACTATCGGAAAGAGGAACCAGTATTTCGTCAGCCACAGAAACCATGCCTGTTTTTCCAGTTTTTTCAAACCAACCTCCATTTATCCGCTTCGCCTTTCCCGTTCTTACGAATTGATGTCTTCACTGCTTTGTCCGTCCTTTTTCGTCTTACGGAACACCAGAAGCTTCTGTCCAAAGAAATTCATGACGATAAAGAGGCCCATTCCCAATATGATCGCCACATTATCCACGATGACCTCCGGCTGTGATGACAGCACATAACGGGCCGCCGGCTGCGCCACACCGAACGCGATCAGATAACAGACAATGATATTCATTGCGAACCGCCAGGGCAGCCACTTATCTTTGTTTTCCACTTTAAAAGTCACTTTGCTGTTGGCATGATAGGAAAAAACACTGCCGATAAAATAAGAAATACCGCTGGAAATCCAGTAACTCATGTGAAGCAGATTATAAAGAACCGCTATGATCACCCAGCCCAGCACCGTATTCATAACGCCTACCATGCCGAAATGGATGACTTCCATGATAAATTCTTTGTTCTTCTCATATAATTCTTTTATCTTTTTCATAAAAGTCCTCTTCTCTACTCAGTCTGCCCTTCCCCGTATAATTCCATCCATAAAGGGCGCTCTATCGCAGTCACACTGTTCTTTCCGTAAAACTGTGCCGTTACCGTATTGGTCCATTTCGTTTCATCGGATGTGACCGGCATGTGCATTAACGGTCCCTGCACATCATTAATAAACGGCACAATAACATCTGTCGTATTTTCATCTTCCATCAATCTTGTCTGTAACACCATCTGTTCCTTGTAATCCGCCGCTTCTCCGCTCGTGATATAAAGAAGGGAAACGTAGGATGTACTGATCTTCACACTGCTCCTGCACAGAATCAGCAGGAACAGACAGGCAATAATGCCGGGAATCATTATCCGCCGAAAGACTTTCCGGTCCGTCTCTTCCTTCCACTGCTCTCTGATTCTTTGGGCCGCCTTCTGCGCAAGAATCAGCAAAATTCCCGATGCCGTAAGCAGGAACACCTGAAAATTGGTATTCAGCACACCTCTTGAAACACTTACGCCCGCATAAATCGCGGGAGCCTGCATTGCACTGTAAAGGCAGAACAACATCGCCGAAAGCCATACCGGATGTCTAAAGCAGTAAACTTCTTCAAAAGCACAGAATACTGTTAAGAAAAACAGAAACAAAAACAACAGACCTGCAAAGACCAACGGCCTCTCCTGCAGATAAGTTCCAATATCTTTTATCCCGTACAGGAAAGAGCATCCTATCGTTTTAATGCCATCCACTGCCGAAAAACCAAAATCCGCACCTGCCCGTACTTTATTTCCCGGCGCCTTCATACTGGCAATCAGCCCGACCGCTTCTACAATTATGGGAATGGCCAAAAACAGGATTTTCTTCTCCTTTTTCAAAAAAAATACCGAAATCCCCACATAACAGGCCGTGACCAGGATAAACAGCGCCGCCTGATAATTCGAGCCGCCAAGCAGAGCCATAAAAACAGTGCATCCGAAAAGATACCGTTTCCGATATGTCTCCCCATATTTAAGAAGCCATGCCGCCGCCATCTGGCACATTGTAAAAGGCAGCATATAATGTGCACATCCGTTGAACCAGAAAATAGACGACTTGGGACTTGGCACAAATTCTATGCTTATGATCAGAAAACATACCGTGACGAACAGACAGCACCATTTCGGGAATTTCATATGCCGGCACAAAATCTGATGGAACAGATAAAAAGTGCTCCCGATCCATAAGAACAACATCAAAAATGCCACCACCACATAAGCTCCATCATGAAAAACTTCCGGCTGCAGCGAAAAAACAAAAATGCTGAACCAGGTTCCCTGCCAGGCTCCATAGTAATTCCTGACAGTCTGCCATGCTGCGCGCACGACCGGTATGAGCGAATGCGTTTCCATCCATGCCGCTCTTGTCAATGCACCATACCCGTAATCGTCTCCCGAGGCTCTATTCACAAAAGAAAGATAAAAAACCGGCAGCAACAGCACACAAAAAAGCAAGAGGCTCATCCATGCGGCCGTCCTTGTCATTTTGAGGAGTTTCTCTTTTCCTGTCTTTTCTTCCAAAATATGACTCCTTCTGCTTTCATAATATCTATTTACCCTTGCGCATAAAAAAATCTTCCAATATAATAATGTGATAAGGGCTTTTACCACTGCATTCTAACTATACACAATTTTAATACATTTATCAATAAGGGAAAACATATATGCCGACTTTAAGAGTACATCACATTGGATATCTGGTAAAAAAAACAGAAGCTGCCATCCGCGCTTTTCAGGAACTCGGATATGAAATCATACAGGATACGGTATACGATGAAATCCGCAAGGTCAATATCTGCTTCATGGAAAAAGACGGTTACTGCATCGAACTGGTCTCTCCCGCTTCCGAAGATTCCGTTGTTTTTGGCCTGCTCAAAAAGTTCAAGAACAGTCCCTATCATATCTGTTATGAAACGTCGCATTTTGAGGAAGATTATCAGAAACTGACAAGGGAAGGTTTTCTTTCCATCGATACACCGACCCCTGCTCCCGCCTTGCAGAACAGGAAAGTGGTCTTTTTAACGAGCCGCGCCATGGGCATGATAGAGTTATTGGAAAATCCGTCTGTCTGAACGATTCCATGGCTTTTATACGCAAAAACGCAGACCTTCCGGCCTGCGTCCTGTTCCTATTGAAATTTCAGATTCCGCCTATGATATCTGACTCAAAATGATGTCTGCCATTTCTCCTACATTTTTCATGGATACGACCTGCCCCATATTGAACTTCATCCCGAACTCCTGTTCAACAGCCGCAAGCAGATTGATATGCTCCAGAGAATCCCAGTCTTCAATATCATCTGCAGTCGTTGTATCGGTTACAGTAATTTCATCATCATCGAAAACATCGCGGAAAACTTCATTCAACTTTTCAAAAACTTCTTCTCTGCTCATAATAAAACTCTGTCCTTTCCTGCCAAAACCAGTCTGTTCCTTTCACTATAACTGATTTTTCCGCCTTATGCAATAAGTTATGCAACAAGTTATGCGATAAGTATTTATTCCTCCGGATAAAAATCCTTCAGAATCCTCCGCGACAGATCTTCCGCATATTTACGCCTTCCCTGTGAAGTAAGATGTATGCCGTCTTCCAGATAATCATCCGCCGTATACGCATCAATGCCGCTCACCTCAAAAGCATTGTACAGCATAACGTTCTCATCCCTGTGCTGATCATACACATAACCGCACGCTCTCGCATACTCTATCAGCGTACCATACCCAAAATCCAGGGAGTAACCGTCTCCGATAAAGGTCTCTCCGCTGAAGAACTGACAATAATGCGGCGCTATCAGCAGAATCTTTGCATCCGGGAAATTATTCTGCAATTTGCGCACGGCATGTTCCAGCGCGCCCCCATAGGTATGTTCATCATCTTCTTGTCTTGTTTCACCGTCCGCAAGATATCTGCTGGTCGGAATCTGGGATAAAAAGTCATTGATGCCGTATTCGATAATAAAATAATCCGTTTTGGAAAAGTCGCACTCCTTCATCAATTCTCCGGCCTTATAACCATCGAAGATACCCGGATCGACGTTTCCTACGATTGCGTTTACAACGCCCAGCAGACACCGTGAATCCCACTGTTTATAATCACTGGTCTCTCCTTCTCCGAGCGCCGCTGTCGTTCCGCCCATAGACAGATTATAAACTTTCGCATTACAGCTTTTGGAGATCAGATAAGCTACACCGTCATATTCGCGGTCATTATCGAGAATACTGTCTCCCATAAAGACGATCTGCATATCGTATTTCTTTTCCTCTTCCTGTGCTGCATTTGCCGCCGCCTCGTCGTTTCCTGCTGCCTCCGGCTGTGCCGCCGTACTGCCAGCGTCCGTTCCCTCCGAAGCCGCCGCTTCATTCGCTTTCCCGGTATCAACTGCTGTGAGATTGGTAATCTCTGCCGAGTCCGCAGAAGCATCTTCCGCTCCCGCCTGTACAGTATCCACACTACGTCCGTCTTCCTGTTCTTTTTCCAGTGCCTCAAGCGTTTTGGCATTCTGCTCTTCCAAAGCGATCCGTTCCTGCTCCAAACGCAGTTTTTCCTGCCCGTATATGATCTCTATCAAGGCAAGTATACAAAAACCGATCATAATGCAGAGCAGTATAACTTTCCCATAATAGCGGTTCCTTCTCCGCCTGCTTTTGTCCCCTCTTTCGGGTCGTTCTGTTGTATTCACTCTGTAATCCATCTATATCACACTCCTTTACATGAGAGAAATCTTTCCTCTTCTATGATTACTATAACACATTTTTCCAATAAAAAGCGTTTATATCTCAATTATTAATGAAACCTTTCGTTTTTCTTAATATTTCCCCGACACGATTTTCGCTCTTGTAACACCACCTTTTTATAGTATATAATAAATAAATTACTAATATGTAAAAAAGAAAGGATTGCATAAATGTTCTATGGCAAAAAAAAATCTCAACTGAAACATTTATCTTTTTCGGCAAAAACGTCGTCCGCACCGTTTTACCGCCATATGGACAAGCTGCTTTTCTTTCTTTTTCTTGGCGTATTTTATCTTTTTCTTCTGCTTTATATCAGGCCGGTAGATGGCATCAATGATGACTGGGGCATGTACAGTACGCTTTCGGGCGCCTATCTCGGCTATCCGGATGCCCATGTCTTATTTTTTCTCTATCCCCTGTCATGGCTGCTTTGCAAACTTTATGAACTGAACAGCAGCATTCCCTGGTTCGGTCTTTTTCAGCACGGCGTCCATATCTGCTGCATTGGGCTCATTTACCACAGAGTCCTCCATTTATGGAAGAAAAAGCATTCCGAATCGGAAAATATACTGCTCCCTGCAATTTCCATCTTGGGCATTCTCTTTTTCATTGTAGACCTGAACGTCCTGAGCGAGGCACAGTACACGACGACCGCCGGATTTGCCGCTTCCACAGCATTATTTTATTTTATTACGACCAAATCCGATGAAAGCGCTGCCTCCTTTTTAAAAGGAAATATTCCGACCTTTCTGCTCGCCTGGCTCACCTTCAGCATGCGTCAGAATGTTCTGTATATGCTGCTGCCGGTTGCCGGTATGCTGTGGCTTGCCAAATGGCTTCTGTCCAACCAGCGCTCTTACGGCGATTATATTATGAAACTCTTATCTTTCGTACTGATTCTCGCCGCCGGCATGGGAATCCTTTACAGCCTCCATATGGCTGCCTATTCCGAAAAAGAATGGTCGGATTTTATCAAGATCAATCATTACCGGGAGCGGGTCGGCGATTTCTATACCTGGCCGGAATATGAAGAATGTGCCGCAGAACTGGCCGCACTCGGCCTCGACGAAGAATCCTACGGCTATATCAGGAGCGGCGCTCCTTATATCGGATATCAGATGAGCCTGGAAGACTGGGAACAGATGCACCGGATTGCGAAAGACTGTTATCAGGAACGTATCTCCATACAGTCACGCCTCCGAAATATTCTGACCGGTTCCCTGAACGTATTCCTGTACCAGAATGGAATGCAGCCCCTGAGTCTGTGCGTTGCCTTTCTGCTCCTTACGACCTTTCTGCTCATCCTGTACCGGCGCAGTACGGTTGCGCTTGCCGCCTTTTTATTCTATTTTGTGGGCCGTACGGTCACATGGAGCTATGTATTATTTGAAGGGCGTTTCCCCAAACGGATCATCCAGCCTCTTTTTACCGCCGACTTTATGGTCCTGTCAGGGCTTCTGCTCGCTTTTAATCTGATCAGAATTAATCGGAGAAAGACTTATGCGTTCTGTATATCCTGCATCGCCCTTTTATCCGCCTTGTCCGTGTACTGCACCAAAACAGATATCGACGCTTCCTATCATGCCAATCAGGACGTATGGGAAGGCCTGAAAGCTTATTGTTACAGCCATCCGGATTCTTTCTATATCTGGAGCAATGGCACAAATACTCTGGACAACTACTGCGAATCACCGTTCAGTACAACGCTGGACACTTACCAGAATTTCTTCTATACGAATTGGGGCGTCGTCTGCAATCCGAACAGCCGCACCAAACTGGCAAAACACGGAATCGGGAAATTCGGTGCGGACCTTGTGGCGAATGAAAATGTCTATTTCATTTTTGAAGAGGGACTTTATCACAGAGAGCATCCTGTGATCATGTATTTCCGGCATACCTATGATGCCGGCTGCGAAATGACGGACAGTTTTATGGCGGGAACGCGGCGTTATGAAGTGTATCAGTTACGGTAAGCGTAAGATAAAATAAAAACCGAAAGACAATGAAGCCCCAGATGTTTGACATCTGGGGACTTTTATATTTTCAAATGATTCTTTTAACACTCCAGCCGTTAATACCGGCAATAAATATCAGTTATTAATATTACGCATGACAAGAGCGTAGCGGTATTCAAAGTCGCGGCGGTTCTTGAGAGCCATGTTGGAAAGAATCAGGCCCGCGAAAAAGGATTGTACGGCGGCAAGGCCGATAAAACCGCAGCAGAACAGCGTCGGGAAACGCAGAACGAGTCCCGTCTCCAGATAGGAGAACAATATCGGAATGAACAAAAGAACTGCAATCAATGCCAACACTGCGGCACAGCTGCCGAAGAAACCGAACGGCTTATAATCCCGGTAAAGCTTTACGATGGTGCGTATAACTTTAAAACCATCGGAAAAAGTATTTAACTTGGACTCGCTGCCTTCCGGTCTGTCTCTGTAATCCACAATGACATTTTCAATCTGCAGATTATTATAGACCGCATGTATCGTCATTTCCGTCTCTATTTCAAAACCCGTGGAGAGCACCGGAAATGTCTTCACAAATCCATAGCTGAATGCCCGGTAACCGGTCATGATATCTTTAATATTACAGCAAAAGAGTTTGTTGATGCTGCTGCGGACAATGCTGTTTCCGAAGTTGTGGAAGGGGCGCTTGTTTTCCGTAAAATAGGTAGAGGAAAGCCTGTCACCCACTACCATATCCGCATTATGATGCAGCACCTTATCCACCATCTCTCTCGCATATTCCATCGGATAGGTATCATCACCATCTACCATAATATAGCATTCGGCCTCTATTTCACGGAACATGCGGCGAATCACATTTCCTTTTCCCTGCATATGCTCATACCGTATCTGCGCACCGGCCTCTCTGGCAAGTTCTACGGTACGGTCCCTGGAATTGTTGTCATATACATAAATAACCGCCTCTGGCAATGCTTCTCTGGCATCTTTAACAACTTTGGCAATGGTCTTCTCTTCATTATAACAAGGAATCAGAACTGCAATTTTATCCATTCTGTCCAATATACCCCCTTCAATCGTGCTGGTCTTTTAGAACTTCTCTTCACACTATCTTACCATAAATGATAGACATTCTCCACCCCTGAATTACTACAATTTTCCGGTGAAGAACTTTTCTGCAAAAATCTTGCACTGTAACGCTAAAATCCCTGATAAATAAATTCAGCCGCGCTGTATTCCGGTCCATAACAGCCAAAAAGAATCACATAGAACAGCAGCGCATACCAGATCAGCCACCGGAGGGGCAGAACTTTCCCGGCAATCCGTTCTCTCACAGAGCCTTTCTGCTGCAAAACGGAAACGATAAGGAGCAGCAGCAGGGAAAATGCCGCAATGCCTGTTTCTATGGCGTCCAGACCGAGGCCGAACAACGCGCCGTTCCACAAAATTTCAGGATTCCATACCGTTACCGCGCCTTTTAACATCGCAAATGCGGCCGAAACGGATTCCGCGCGGAAAAACAAATCTCCGATACAGACAAGCAGAAAGGTCCGTGCTACCCGGACTGCCGCGACCACTCTGCCGCCCGCATTGATATGCAGCTTCTGCATTGCCCGCGCACAGGGTCCCTCCAGCAGTTCCTCCATCACAATATAGAACCAGTGCAGCAGACCGGAACCGATAACATACTTCCAGTCACCGCCATGCCAGACGCCGACAGTGAACCACAGCAGGAACATCGCCGCAAAAGTCGCGTACTGCTTTCCTTTTTTCTTTCCGAATTTCTTCTTCCATGATTTATTCAGATTCGTGAAAAAGCGGGAACGAAGCAGTGGATAAAATACATAGTCTTTCATCCACACCCCCAGCGTAATATGCCAGCGCCGCCAATATTCCGCAACGCTCTTTGCAAAGAACGGTGTACGGAAATTTTCCGGCAGTGTAATTCCCAGACTTTCCGACATGCCGAGCACAATATCCATACAGCCGGAAAAATCTGTATACAGCTGAAAAGCATAACAGGCGGTCGCGAACCAGATAAATGCGCCCTGATAATCATGATAACCGCCATACACCGTATCTACGAGCACCCGCAGCCTCTCTGCTATCACCAGCTTTTTGAAAAGCCCCCAGAGCATTCTCTGCATGCCTCTCGTAACTTTTCCATAATCAAAGGCATGCTGCTCAAAAAACTGCTCTCCGCATTCCCGGTATTGCAGAATCGGCCCGGAAATCATCGCCGGAAAATACATTCCATACAGCGCCAGCTTCCCGAAATTACGCTGTGGAACTGCAATTCCGTAATAAACATCTATGACATAGCCGAGCAGTGAAAACGTATAAAAAGAAACGCCGAGCGGAACGAGCAGATTCAGCCCCTGCAAAAGTGTCCCCTGGCGGCCGGCCAGACCGGCAATGCCATTCACCGTATAAACAACAAAGTTAATATATTTTAACAGAAAAAGGATTCCGATATTCACTGCCACGACTGCAGCCAGCGCAAACTTTCTTCTTTTCGCATCCTCTGTTCCCGCCAACACCCTGATTCCGCCATAGCAAACGGCCACCGACGCGAGCGGATACAAAATCAGGATACCGTTGTCGGTAAGCAGATAATACGCGATGCTGCAAAGCAGTAAAAAAGGCCACTGACACTTTTTCAAAACGCTGTAATACAGCACCAGAATGCAGGCAAAAAAACATAAAAACCAGAAAGAGGTAATACCCATTTAACTTTTTTCCTCTCATAATTTATTTATTCACGAATCTAATATATTCTATCGTATACGCCGGATTTCTTCAAGTGGCTGGCGTTTTGCGGAAACGGATTTTCTTAATTCTTTCTTAAACAAGTAAATTGTATGTCTTACTTTTCCCAATTTGTGGTAAACTCTAATAGAAATACAGGCGCTGTACTGTATATTTTTCTGAATAAAGAACAGGAGTCAGACATATGCTTTTCAATTCCATATCCTTCGGGATATTCCTGATAATTGTATTTCTTTTATATTATTTCGTTCCGCATAAATACAGATGGGGATTTCTTTTGCTTGCCAGCTATGTATTTTATATGAATCTGCATCTGTGGTACGGCATTCTGCTCTTTCTGACGACACTCCTGACCTATACGCTCGCGCTCTCACTGGAAAAAGCGCAGACTGCCGGACAGAAAAAGAAAGCGCTGCTGCTCGGCGTTCTGCCGCTTGTACTGATCCTCGTATTCTTCAAGACGGCAAATCCTGTCATCCAACATTTAAATGATATGATTTCCGCGGGCAGGCTGTCGATTCAGCCTCTTACAATGACGATTCTGCTTCCTGCGGGTATTTCTTTCTATTTCTTCCAGTCGATGGGCTATCTGATCGATGTTTACAGAGGAAAAACGGAAGCAGAAAAGCATTTCGGATATTATGCACTGTTCGTTTCTTTCTTTCCGCAGCTGCTTTCCGGCCCCATCGGAAGGGCGGATTCGCTGCTTCCGCAGTACAAAAAGAAACGCTCCTTCTCTTACAATAATGTGACTTACGGCCTGAAACTGATGGCCTGGGGATATTTCAAGAAGCTGGTCATTGCCGATACCTTCGCGATTACCGTGAACAAGCTTTTCAACAATGTTCACAGCTACGTCGGACTCGCTTTTATTGTCGCCACAGTGATGTTCGCAATCGAAATCTACTGCGATTTTTCCGGCTATTCCGATATTGCTATCGGTTGTGCCAGACTGTTCGGCATCCGCTTGATGACGAATTTCAAAAGTCCGTACTTTTCGTTTTCCATCAAAGAATTCTGGAGCCGCTGGCATATTTCGCTTTCTACCTGGTTCCGGGATTATGTGTATATCCCCCTCGGCGGCAACAGGGTCGCTAAATGGCGCCATCTGTTGAATCTGCTGCTCACATTTCTGGTCAGCGGATTCTGGCACGGGGCTTCCCTGACCTATGTTCTGTGGGGCGGCATTCACGGCCTGCTGCAGATTGTGGAAACACTCCTTTATCCTAAGAGCAAAACGCATAAGAAACATTTCTGGCAGCTTCCTCTGACTTTTATCCTGCTCTGTTTTACCTGGATTTTTTTCCGGGCAAACAGCATTGATGATGCCCTTTGGATCATTTCCCGTCTATTCTGGGATGCCTCGCGGCCGATCAATTATCTGAAGACAGCCGTTATCTGTCTGGATATGTCCTACGTTCAGCTCGTGGCAATGTGGCTGCCTGTGCTTCTGCTCGGCATTTATGACTATCTGTCTTTAAAATATGATGTGATCAGGGAATTTTCCAAACTGAAATTCTTTATCCGATGGCCCGTCTATGTGCTGCTGCTTGTCGCAATCGCACTCTTCTCCCCAAAGGGAATCGCGACGGAATTTATTTATTTCCAGTTCTGACATAAATATGGCAGACGGAAGGAAAGGCATGGTCTTTGAAATGAAGAAAAAAAAGAAAAATTCTAAAAAATATGACATTCTGCGGTTCGCCCTGAAATGTATCTGCATTCCTGCGGCGGCTCTGCTGAGCATCTGTTTTTTAAATAATTCATATCGGAAGATTGACGAAAAAAAGTATCTCGACGTTACCAAATTTACAACGCTGGGAATCCATGTACAGGAGGTCCAGATCGGTAATCTGGGCAGTTCCCACGGACTCTATGATTTCAATTATGACGCACTGACGCAGCGCGGCTACGAGTGCTTTAATTTTGCCAATACGAGCCAGTCCTATAATTACGATTACGCGCTCCTGAAAGAATATGGAAGCTATCTGACAAAAGACAGCGTTCTGTTCATCCCGGTATCTTATTTTTCCTTTAATAACGAAGTCATAAATGACACCGAGAGAGAAGCAATGAGCATACGCTACTACCATTGCCTTTCCCCTGAAAACATTCCGAACTATGACCTCTATACGGATATCGTTACGCATAAGTTCCCTATTTTATCCGCAGGAGAAGATATCCTGAAACTCTTTCCGAAACTGAATCTGTCTCTTATTGCGTTTGCCGCTGATGACGGCATTGATGAGGAAGCTTTTGCGAACAGAGCCGGAGAACGATATAGCAGACATTTTGATAACAAAGAAGAATATTTTATGCCGGAAAGAATAGAAAATCTTTATGAAATCATCGCCTATTGCAAAGAGCACGAAATTACGCCCGTCCTGATCACGACACCTTTTTCCAAATACTACCGCGACCTGGTGTCTGAAGAATTTCTGCAGGAATTTGAAGGCGTTATAACGAAAATCGCTAATGACACAGGTGTCAATTATTACGATTATTCCTATGATGCCCGTTTCCGCGGCAATCTTGCTTATTTTATGGATGCCGACCACCTGAACGACGAAGGGGCCGCCTACTTTATGGAAATACTGATGGAAGAAGTGCCGGAGCTACAGCGTTTTCTCTTGTAACTGCGAAAGGCGCATGACCGCATCCTTCTCTATCTGTCTGTTCGAATGCAGATAGAAATCCTCGGCGGCACACCGTTCGACTTCTTCTGTCACTTCTTCGGCCAGCATTTGACCGGGATGAATACAGAACTCCAGTTTTCGATGTCCTTTTTCCGCCCCTTTCTCCATCGCGGGACACAACCTGACAATCCTGTCATAATCCATATAGCCGCTCATGACGAGTCCCCACAAGTACATCTGCTGCATGGAATGTTCTTCCATATAACGGTCTACCTTGAAGGAAAACAAATACAACAGCCTGTTTTTGACAAAATTAATCGGACGGTAAGTTTTCCACAGAGAAAAATCCGCCAGAAAAACACCCAGTAATTCCTTAGAATTTCGAATATATTCTACGGCATAACCTTCTTCTGCAATGACCTCCGTCAATGCTTCCCACACGACGGGAATCATATGCGCATGCTGATGAGCGTCAATTCTCATTCCCTTTTGCGCACAGGGAATATGATGCTTTTTGGCTTCTTCCATGCAGCGTCTGATTTCACGCTGGCCTACGGAAAGCTGTGCTCTGATTTCCTTTTTTAACTGCTCTTTGGCTGCTTTACGTTTGCCAGGATGACAGGACAGGATAAAAAGCTTTTCCCAGGAAAGGCCGGTAAGATCGCTTCCATTTCTCGCAAGCAGGGGAACTTCACTACCTCCCGCAAGACATTTTCCTTCCACAAAATCAAGATGTATAGACATTTTCGGTAAAAAAGGCAGTTCCGGTATCGCCTTTATGAGCATATCGATACATTGCACAGAACAGGACATATTTACCATAACGCTGATGCTATCCAGTTTTCCCTTTTTCATACATTCCAGTATATCCTGCGATGTATGAGCCGTCAGCGCATAATCATCCGCATGAACATCCAACTCAATCATTCTTATTCTGCTCCTCGCTCTTTTTCCAGACAATCGTATCAATAATATAGCGCGGCCGTTTCTTTGTCTCCATATAAATCTTTCCGATATATTCGCCGATAATACCAAGCGACAGCAAAGTAATGCCGCCCATGATCAGCGATACGATCAGGCTGGTCGTATAACCGGGTACATTATTTCCCCAAATCCAGTCCACCAGACTGATAATACACATCACTACACTGAAAATGCAGACACCAAAGCCAAGGACTGCAATCAGCCTAAGCGGCGTAACGCTCATGGAAGTAATGCCATCCATCGCAAGTGTCATCATCTTCGCCAATGTATACTTAGACTGCCCTGCTTCCCGCTTCTTTACATCGAAATAAACGACATCCGAGGCAAATCCCATCGTTGGAATCAATCCCCGCAGGAACAGATTCGTTTCCTGGTATTCCGAAAGAGCTTCCAGCGCCTTTCTGGACATCAGGCGATAATCCGCATGGTTGGCAATGACCTTGCTCCCGAGCAGGTGCATCAGCTTATAATAGAGAGTGGCGCTGCTTTTCTTAAAGGTGCCGTCGGAATGCCTGTCATTCCGTACGCCATATACGACTTCGCATCCTGCCATATAACTTGCGAGAAATTTATCCAACGCTTCAATATCCTGCTGAAGATCGGCATCAATCGTTACGACCGCATCCGCGTGCTCTTTTGCCGTCATCATTCCGGCAAGGATTGCACTCTGATGTCCGTAATTACCTGCAAGACTGACAACGGAATACATCGTATCACCCGCCGCTATCTCGTGCAGCAGGCGCAGTGTATTATCCTTGCTTCCATCGTTCACGAACATGATTTTACTGCCGCTCTTTATCTTTCCTTCCTGCATCAGCCTGCGCAGTTTATCGCCCATGACCTGTGCCGACTTTTCTACGACTTCCTCCTCATTATAACAAGGTACGACCAGATACAGGACCGGTATTTTTCTTTCTTCATTTTCCATATTAATAATCATGCCTTTCTATCCGCTGCTTATTCTTTATAATATTCCCGATACCACGCTACAAACTGACGCAGACCGTCCTCAATCGACGTGTCCGGTTTAAAGTCATAATCCCGCATCAGACCGCTGACATCCGCATATGTCTGGTATACGTCTCCGGGCTGCATCGGCAGAAACTCTTTGCGCGCCGTTCTGCCCAGACACTTCTCCAGCGTTTCGATAAATTCCATCAGCTTCACAGGCTGATGATTTCCGATGTTATACAGCCTGCTTGCCGCTCCTTTTTCATCCTTCTCCGGCGGATTGCACAGAATATTCTCCACACCGCTTACAATATCATCTATATAAGTAAAATCGCGGTACATATCGCCTTTATTATATATCTGAATCGGCTCGCCGCTCAAAATTTTCTTCGTGAACTTAAAATATGCCATATCCGGTCTGCCAAAGGGGCCATATACCGTAAAAAAGCGAAGCCCTGTCACCGGAATCCGATAAAGCTTACTGTAAGCATAAGCCATCAGTTCATTCGATTTCTTCGTAGCCGCATAGAGGCTGACCGGCTCGTCCACCTTATCCCGCGTAGAAAAAGGGACCTTGTCATTTCCACCATATACGGAACTGGAAGAAGCATACACGAGATGTTCTACCGGAAAATACCGGCATCCCTCCAGAATATGAAAAAATCCCATAATATTAGACTGCATATAAGCATCCGGATTATCAATGCTGTAACGAACGCCGGCCTGTGCGCCCAGATTAACAACGACCTGCGGATGATATTCCTGAAAAAGCCGGAACACATCGCTTTTTTCGGCCAGATTGCCCTTGATAAAAGTATAATGCGCGTATTTCTTTAAAATCGCCAGTCTGTCCTTTTTCAGAGAAACATCATAGTAATCATTCAGATTGTCGAAGCCGATGACCTCCGCCCCTTTTTCCAAAAGGCTCTTTGACAAATGAAAACCGATAAAGCCTGCTCCTCCCGTGATCAAATATGTCTTTCTAATATCCAGCCGGTTCATATTTCCTCCTGTAATCACAATCTTATCAGGGAGAATGCCGCTTTTTGGGCATTCTCCCGCGTGAAACTTAGTGCTTCTTGGCGTCCCGTCCAATGGCGGGACGTCTTTAGAAGCACTTTTCACGCTACCTTAGCGTCCAATGCTGTAATACTCAATTCCTGCATCTTTCATCGTTTTGACATCGAAAATATTCCTTCCGTCATAGACGAGCGGAATGCGCATCAGATCTTGGAATACCGATGCCGGAATCTCCTGGATTTCCTTCCATTCCGTAAAAACAAAGCAGATATGCGCATCTTTCAGCGCCTCCTGTGCGGAATCCACATAATGAATCGTACCCTTTCCACAGCTTCCTTCCGGAAAATGTTTCTTAAAATTTTCCGCCGCAATCGGATCATAAGCATAGATATCCGCTCCGCTCTCCAAAAGCAGTTTGATGTTATCGAGCGACGGCGCCTCCCGTAAATCGTCGGTTCCCGGCTTAAAAGCAAGTCCAAGAACAGCGGTCCGCAGATTCTGGAACGTGATCATACGGTTGCTCGCCTTCTGATAGAGTTTTGTCTTCTGTTCCGCATTCACATCGACTGCCGCTTCCACGGTCCGAAGCGTATAGCCATGCTGATGCGCAATATATTTCAATGCTTTCGTATCTTTCGGGAAACAGCTTCCGCCATATCCGATACCGGCATTTAAGAAACGGGCGCCGATTCTGGCATCATAACTCATGCCCTCCGCCACCGCGTCGATATCCGCACCTACCAGTTCGCACAGATTGGCGATATCATTCATATAGGAAATCTTCAATGCCAGAAAATCATTGCAGGCATATTTTATCATTTCGGCCGAACGCCTGTTGACCGAAACAATCGGAAGTTCAAAAGGCTCATAAATCTTCCGCAGAACCGCTTCTGCCTCCACACTCTCCGTACCGATGATGATTCTTGCCGCATGAAGCGTGTCATGCACCGCAGAGCCCTGCGCCAGAAATTCGGGGTTAGAGGCAACCTCTACTTTAACATCCCTGACAAGAAAATCCCGAATGAATTGTTCTACTTTATCATTCGTCCCGACCGGCACCGTAGATTTTACGACGACCAGACAGTCCTGCTCGACAGATTCTGCAATCTGTCTCGAAACCGTGGCAATATAACTGAGATTGGCGGAACCATCCGGCTGTTCCGGCGTTCCCACTCCGATAAAGATTGCCTCGGCACCTTTATATGCCGCCTGATAATCTGTTGTATAATGAAGCCTGCCTGCGGCATTGTTCTTCCGCATCAGTTCTTCCAGTCCTTCTTCATAAATCGGCGTGATGCCGGCCTCCATCATTTTTACCTTATCTGCATCCACATCCACGCAAGTCACATCATGCCCTTTTTCTGCAAAACAGACGCCTGCCACCAGTCCCACATAGCCCGTTCCCGCAACAGCTATTTTCATCGTTCCTCTCCTTTGTTCTGCTTCTCAATTTTCATCGTTCTATCTTTTTATTCCAAAATCTATTGTATCAGATTATGCACGCCATTTCCAGTACAGCCTTGCGTACTCGACAAATTGTTCCGCAAGGGAGGTATTGGAAAGTTTTTCCCGATACGCTATGCAGTTACGGACATATTTCTCATTTTCCGCGCAGATTTCTTCCAATGCGTCCACACCCCAGTCGTCTGCTACGATACCAAGCTCCCCGCTTTGGATATATGCGGCATTATATGGCACGGACGTCGTAATGACCGGTGTTCCGGCCGCAATACTCTCCACGATGGAAACCATATTATTGTCTTTGACCGTGGAAACGAGCATCGCTTTCGATTCCGCGACAAATGGCAGGAGCTGCTCATGCCTCATCTGCCCGCACAAAATGACGGCATCCTCCAACTGATGCTGTGTGATCAGTTCCCGATACGATTTCTCCAATTCTCCCTGTCCGATCAGATACAATCGGTAATCCCGATGTCCTCTTTTTCGAAAAACCTCAAATTGTAAAATGGTCCTGTCTATCTTCTTTCTCTCAATGAACTGGGAGACAACCACAAACCGATTCTGCTTCTTTGCCGGCTCTGTCTTGGGAAACTTCTTCAGATCCACTCCATGGTCAATACAAAAATCCGACACATGGGGAACGAATCTGCTGATAAACCTCATAGCCGCCTCCGACCTCGGAATGACCGGGCTCTTCCGCATCATAAATCTCGCCACGATATGATACCATATCCGGGAAGGAAGCTTATGAAGTATATTATTATGTTTCGCCAATTCATGCCAGATCAGCGTCTTTTCCGGGCAGACCCTCGCCGCCGTATAGGACCATGTTCCAAATACTTCACTGGAAATAATCAGATCATATTCCTGATGTTTCTTTAAATAACCGCGAAGTTCCGGCATATAGGGAAAACATCTCGGCTGGAACACTTTATGTCCTGCCGTTCTCATAAAGAGAATGGGAAAATCATAATCTTCGTCCGCCTCCGGCCGATAGTCCTGTGCGGCGATCAGTGTTACAAGGTGCCCCTGCTTCAAAAATCCGAGGCATAACGTATAGATCATCGTATCTTTGATCGAACTGACCTTCGGAATCCGGTTCGTCTCCGCTGTATATAAAATTGGATTAATGATCAAGACATGGCTCATCCGTTCTGTTTCCCTTTCCGCCCCCGCAGTTCCAGAAAACGGTCAGCAATTCTTCCTACCTGTATTTCTTCCCGGAGTTTTCTGCCTTCCATGCTCAGTTTCCCTGCAAAAACAGGATCTTTCGCAATTTTTCTCATAGCATCCGCAAGCGGTTCGATTTCACCTACCGGCACTAACAGGCCGTTTATCCCGTCCTTCACATAGGTCCGGCATCCGCCGATCGGACAATCGGTCGCAATGACCGGTATCCCAAGTGCGATTGCCTCCAGCAGAGAATTGGAAACGCCTTCATAATCCGAAGATAAGACATACATGGCGGCATTATTAATCTTCTCCTGTACTCGGTCGGAAAAACCGCAGAAAATCACCTTCCGCCCAATTCCGAGCCGGCTGGCCAGTTCCTTCAGTTCTGCCTCCTGAACGCCCTTACCGTATAGTTCCAGCGTATATTCGGGATAGTCCTCCACAAAACGGGCAAATGCCCGAATCAACAGTTCGTGATTTTTGGGCGGCCCAATCCGTCCTACCGCTACGACTCTTTTCTCCCGCTGTCCGTCACAGGGCGCTAATGCGCCGATATCGACCGGATTCGGAAGCACTACTGCTTTTTTTACGATTCTTACGGGGAAACTTTCCATAGACGCCTTCGTCTGACATACGACAACATCGGCAAACCCATAGAAAAAGTCCCGAATCTTCGGATGTTCATACTGATTCGGGTCACTCCGCTCCGATACGAGCAGATAATGTTTCTGTCCCCATGCCGCTATTACAGAGAAAACGGCGCCCATCACGCTGAAAGACCAAATCTGGCAATTCCGATTCTCTTTATAGTATTTGCGCATTTTTCGGATTCTTTCTATTCTGGCTCCCAGCCTGCCGCCTGTCGGCGCACCCATGCTGACCACTTCAATCCGTTCATCCAGCCGATAGGCAGTTTCATGCCCGGCAAACAGCAGGATTGCCACCTCTATGCCCCTCCGGCTATACTCATTTGCAAGCAGCGATACAACACGTTCCGTACCGCCCCCCGGCATATCCGGAATCACAAATACGATTTTCATACTTACACCATATGCCCTAAAATTTTTAGAATAAAAAAGGTAAAATTCTAATATATCCAATAGAATTTTACCTTATTTCCCGTTATTATGCAATGGAAGATTCGATGCTGTTTCTTATGATCCCCATCCGCTCTGAACGGGCAGAATCATTTTTATCCGAAATCTTCCATCCTCTTTCGCTTCATCTATCATTCCGCCGTATTTTTTCACGATTTTACGAACGCTTCTCATGCCGATTCCATGCTTTGCCCCGATGCGTCCTGTTTCGGTGTTTTTGTCCTGATTTTCGCTGTTCTTTTCACTATAACTGTTTTCCACCTGAATAATGATATGATGCCCTTCCCTTGACATCCTCATACTGAACAAAATCCCTTCCGGTTCCGCGGCCTGCTCCTCTGCTTCTATCGCATTATCCAGGACATTTCCAACAAGTGTGCACAAATCCATATCTTCAATGTCCTGAAGATACAGCGGCTCCGTTATATCAAACTCCAGTATGACCTCTTTTTCATCGGCATAGCTCTTCCTTTCTGTAAAAAGAGCATTTAATATCTTATGACTGCATATGATATTCTGTTCAATTCTACTGAGTGACACTCTCAGGCCATCGATCAGATTGATAATCTCATCATTTGCTCCTTCTCCAGCCAGTGCAGCAATCGCTCTCATCGTATGTTTCAGATCGTGCAAGAACGTATCGTACTGTTCGTGCAGTTCTTCCAGCTCCTGATAATACTTTTCCTTCATTTTGACGCTCTCATCACGAGATAGAGATTTCGGCTTTTCCATCATTATGTAATCTTCTCCTTCGTAAACATAAACTCTTTCAACCGGACATGGACATACTATCCGCCAGTTTACTTTTATCTTTACGCAAAATCTGTCAATAATGATTTTATTTTCCTAAATCGTACAATTTTAGCATCAAAACTCCCGCTTTTTTAACGGAAAGGAAAAATTTGTAAGATTTTCGGCATTAAATGTAGAATTTTGTTAATTAAAGCGCCAAATTAACCGCTTTAGTATTTTTTGCTTACAATAAATTCATATTTACACAATAGATTCATAAAGGTTGGGGATACAAATGCAATACATTTTAGATAAGATACAAAAAGAATATGGTTTCTCGGATTATCAGATTAAATTACTGCGTTTTTCTTTCACAGGGATTTTATATGATTTGAGCAAAACCTTGATTTTTGGAATTTATTTCTGCATCATTGGGAGATTTCCGGAATTTCTATTCGTCCTGGTTCCTCTCGTGCTGTTGCGGATACGGAGCGGCGGAATCCATTTCCGAAAGTACTGGACATGCTTTTTCTTTTCTTTTCTTTATTTTTGTCTGGCCATTCATATACTTCCTGAATTGGTCCCGATGCATCCGCTTGCGGTCTATCCGGTTCTTCTCGTATGTGCAGTCACGGATTATCTGGTCGGGCCAAATACGTTAAAGGAAAAGATTGTCGTGCGGGATGCTGTTATGAAGGATGAGCAGAGTTCCAGAATTAAGAAAGCGAAAATCGAATGTTTTCAGGTAGTTCTTATTGTTGCAATTTTATGCTTTCTGTTCCCTGAGAATCGGTATTTAATCGTTAGCTTTTGGACTGTGGTGATTCATACGGTTCAATTAGTTATAACTAAAGTTATGAGGGAGGTGAAGTTTCATGAAGAGTTGGCTTAGGAAAAATATGTTTGCGATTTGTAGTTCTTGTGTTGCGTATTCTGTTTTTTATATAATCAGTTCACGCAGTTATTTCCTTTTCGGCGAACCGGAATTTCCAGTTGAAGAATAAATAACAGGCAGAAATTCTTCGTAGAATTTCTGCCTATTATTTATCACTTTTTTCATCCGAAGCTTCTTTAACAATTTTCTTTTATTTTAAAAGAATGATTTCAAATGTCAAGTAATTCATATCATTACGCAATCTGTTGTAAACCATGATATTCCCTTTTCTATCTTGCACAAGACGCTTCAATTTTGATAATCCAATGCCCCTGTTTTGTCCTTTACTACTATATCCCGGTTCAAAGAAATGAGCCGTCATATCTTCTTCATAGCAAGGACTGGTATTCGCTACGATAAGTTCTATGCCATCTCCTGTTTCTCTGATGGAAAGATATATTTTCCTGGTAATTTCATCTTCACTCATATTATTTAATTCTTCTATAGCGTTATCTAATAAAATACCTGCCATTTCCACTAATTCATATTCTGGAATAACCGTCTCAGTTTTCTCAATTCCAATTTTATATTCTATTGTAATGTTATAATTTTCTGCTTCTCGAATCTTACTATATAGAAAACCGGCAATTAATGGATTCCCTGACGATAGAACCAACTTTGTTTTCTCATTTTGTTCTATAACATAACCACAATATTCTGTTTGTTTGATTTTCAATTCTTCAAAATCTTCCGCTGTATATATCATACTTAAAATAGCGCTAATATGATTTTTCATATCATGCTGTCTTTCTCTAACGAGCATGATTAACTGGTCATAAGCATCATAATATAGCCTGTTCATTTCTAATTGTGCTTTCTTTTTCTCCACATCCATTCTTGATTTCTGCCACTCGTATATAACAAATAGAAAGATTAACACAAAATAAACCATTTGAATATATACATCATTTAATATCATACCTTTATTAACGATTTGATAGAAGCTAATGCCCAATCCACAAAGGATTAGAACAGAAATGCTTACAATCAGTCTATTCCTTCTCATGAAAAAATCAGATAATTTCTTTAATTTTACCTTACGACTAAATACAAAAATAACCAAAAAGCACCCTATATTAATTACCAATTCATTCAATGTATTTATGGCATATATAACATCCACAATATCATATCCACATTGTATAGAGACCAAATAATATAAATACAATGGAAACAAAGCTAATAATTGCAAAACTATTATTATTGTCGCCGAAAGAAAACAATTTACTAATGTAATTTTTATACTTTCTCCATAATACAACAACCCATATAAGAACATTGCAATATATCCCAAAGATCGAAAATATTCTGGAAATCCAAAATCATTTATACCCATCACAAAAAATAAATCTACAATAATAAAAGCAACTGCATGAATACTAATTCTTAACTTCTTTCCAAATAGTTCCGCTAAACAATAAATATATGTAAATAATTCCACAACCACTTTCAAATTACTAGCCAAATTGCTTTCCATCCATAACATCCCCCAAAAACTTCTTTTTATATGAATTTCCAATCTCAATCTGCGTTTTCAGGCCCTTTAGGCGGATATAACGATTCACGGTATCGATTCTGTCGATATAATCCCGATTGACGATATGGTAGCGACTGCATTGAATAAACCTGTCTGAGGCAAGTTCTTCAAGGATTTTTCTATTTGGCTTATAGGGCAGTTTCAAATTGCCGTTCGTACAGTAAACTGTCTGTCCGGCTCTGCTGTTTTCAATATAAAGAATTTCGGAGATTTCCTTTTTATAGAGAATCCCGTCTTTACGAAAGAATACATTCTGCGGTTCGTTATGGACTACCGGGAACTCCAACGCTTCCAGGATAACGTTAGAAACCTTCTCTACATCATATGGCTTTTCCACATAATAATAACAATGAATGTCACTGTATGCGTGCAGCTCAGGGTCTTCCAACGCTGTGATGAAAATAATCGGCGTATATTTATATTTTTGCAAACTACGAATCTGCTCAGCGAGTTTCATCCCTGACACATCACCGGGATTAGAAGAATTCAGAATGATATCTAACATGAATAAATCAATATTGTACTTCATTGCCAGAATGGCGGCCTCTTCCTGACTGGAAGCGGTCTTAACTTCTACACCAGTTCTAAGATTTCTTATAATTTTGACAAGCATCTCCATGCTTCTAACATTATCTTCTACAATCAGAACTGTTTTCATCGTTGTGTTTCTCTTTCGTAAATCAGTATTTAAAATTGGCGCAGGACCTTCCATGTCCTTCTCAATGTGATCATGAGCGGATATTTGACACCGTTTTTCCGCAACGCCATATAACCCTCTTTAAAAGAAAGAAGGTAATTTCGAAGACCCGCGTTACTCGTCCCGCCGTAGAACATCAGAATCAATACTCTGGGTATATAAACAAGCCTGTTCTTCCTGTCCTTTAAAAAGCGTACCATAAATTCATAATCCGCTGCGAGACGGTAGGAAATATCATATTGACCATATTTTTCGTATATTTCCCGCTTCAGATATAAAGCAGGATGACCGGGCATCCACCCCTGCCGGATATCGCCCTGTCCCATATGCCAGCTCCGAACCGGCTTATCACCTTCCAAATATATCAAATCGGAATGTGCACCGACACAGTCCTCTCCGGCAGACTCAATCGCATCTACAAAAACGGCGACAGCATCCTTTTCACTCAACCGGTCATTGCAAACGGCAATAATATCTCCTGTACTCATGCGATATGCCTTATTCATGGCATCATAAAGGCCTTTATCCGGTTCAGATATCCACTTCACTTCCAGTCCGCTGTTCTCTGCAAACTGCCGGATAAGTGTAAGGGTTCCGTCTGTCGAGCATCCGTCAACAATGATAACTTCTATTGACGGGTAGGTCTGGCTCTGTATACTTTCCAATGTGATTGGCAGATTCAACATACAATTATAAGTTGTAAGCAATAAAGATACCTTGTACATCATGAAACCTCTCATTATCAGCTTTTCTTTTCAAGACTCAATTTTACCTTATTTGAATACAACTTACAATTCCCTGTACGCTATTTTATATAATGTACTTCATAGCCGCTTCCGCGAATTTCTTTTCTCTGGCTCTGCTGACACTCAGGCACTTTCCATTTACAAGTTCCAGTTCACGGCTGTTCCATTTATGCAGATAATGACAGTTGACCAGATAACTGTTATGCGCAAACTCGAATCCATAAGCGAATAAATGCGGATACAACTCTCTGGGCTTTTCTTTCACTTTGACCGTACACAGTTCACCAGAATTTTTATAATAGTAAATATAGCTTCCGCTCTTCGCAATTTCCAGATAAAGAATATCCTCTATGTGAAGCAGAATGGTCGTTTTGCCTTCCGTTACTTTCAAACGGGATTTGATTCTCCGTCTATACATTTCTTCTACTGTTTCCAGCAAATCTCTCCGCAGTCTCCGTGGATATTCTTTTCTCATATAGCGGTAAGGACCGAGACGGAAATCTTCCGGAATCGGCGATGCTTTTCCTGTACAGAATACAAATATGCCATCTTTATTTTTATTCCTGTATTCATGCGCAATCTCTCTGCCGTTCTCTCCCGGAAATACCATGTCCAATATAAGCAGGTCATATCTGCTTACATTTGCACTCATCAATGCCGCCCCTGACGGAAAAACCGATATTTTAAACTCGCCCGGCTCCGCCTCACCTTCCAGAAGAATCTCTTTTATTTTTCCTATGCTATCCTTTTCATCATCGCATATCGCTATCCAGAATAATTCATCGCCTGTATATTCCATTACTTTCATCCTCTTGCTATTAGCGCCGTCTTTTATATTCTACAACATCCATAATTGCAATCCCCTATTTACAACATAGTATTGTGGTTATTATCATTTTATTACCTTTTATAGGGTTTCATCAAACAACATTTTGTTGTTTTATAATCACTATAACAACGTACAAAATGATGTTTAAAATCCTACCCGCTTTTTTGATTGAAGTCGTGTCAAAAATTCGTCCTGGTCTATATGCTTTTCGAAATTCAGATGCAATTTCTTTTTTGTGCATTCTGCATAGTTTTTATCATTATTCAGCCGTTTTAGTTGCTTTTTCAACCAAAAGTGATATAATTTAATTACTTTAATCATTGTTTATTCCTAATGATATTGGAATTTGAACCTTGACATCAAAATATTGTTGTATTTAAGCTACTCCGAAGGAAATATATTGATAAAAAAGGAGAACAAAAATTTATATGATCGATAAAATCAAACAAATGAAAGTAGGAGACAAACTGAGATTCTGCCTTACACTGGTCGTACTCGTGGCAAGCATTTCAGGTATTCTGGGGCTGATCTTTCTTCTGGTCAACAATATCCAGTACAGCAACGCCCTGATCAACAACGGATTTTCCCAGGGTGAGATCGGTATCTTCAGTACATACCTAAACAAAGAACCTTCTATTGTAAGGGAAATGATCCTTCTGGAGGATGATGCGGCGATTCAGGAGTCAATTTCTGAATTGAGAGAGGTACAGGCAATCACTAACGAAGCTGTTACGATAATGGTGCAGCATTGCAAGACAGCCGAAGAGAAGGAATACATTCAGATCATCTCAGAGGTCCTGCCGGAATACCGTTCTATTTTCGCAGAAGTCGAAGATCTTGCGGTCGCCAATCAGAATGAAGAAGCCTTGGAACTGCTCCTCACAGAGGGAAAACCTACTTTAAAGAAATTAACAGACGCAGTAGAAGGTTTGATCGATTTGAATGTGGATACAGGCAATGCCGTATCAGCGCGTTTACAGATTCAGACCTGTATCATTATCGGAATCATGGTGATCGTCATCGTCATTGCATCCACTATCGCGTCCAGATTGGCAAAACTGCTGGCCAGTCTGCTTTCAGAGCCAATCTCACATGTGCATGATGCCTCTCTGATGCTCGCCAAAGGCAATCTGGATATTGATATCGAGAAAATGTATCCTGACGAAATCGGAGAAATGACGGAATCCTTTAAGAGCGCGACCACTATGATGAAACTGTACATCAATGAACTTGACAGGGGACTTGGCGAAATCTCAAATGGAAATTTCGATATTTCCACAGATGTTGATTTCAAGGGCGATTTTGTTACATTGAGCAACGCGCTTGAGCAGATCATTACTTCTTTGAGCGATACGCTTCAAAGGATCAACGAGTCCGCCGAATCGGTTTCGCTGGGCGCAAGCCAGATGGCAGAAAGCGCACAGACACTGGCAGAAGGTGCGACCGATCAGGCTGCTTCCGTCGAAGAATTAACGGCAACGATTCAGAATATCACGGATGCCGTAGTCAATACCTCGGATAAGGCGAACAAGTCCCATGCAGATGCGAAAGAATTCGCAGTAGAAGCCGGCAGAAGCAATGAAGACATCCGGGAATTAACAAAGGCAATGCAGCGCATTAATGATACCTCAAAAGAAATCGCAAACATCATTGCTGAAATTGAGGATATTGCTTCCCAGACAAATCTCCTTTCCTTAAACGCTTCTATTGAAGCTGCAAGGGCCGGTGAAGCCGGAAGAGGATTTGCTGTCGTCGCGGACCAGATTGGGAAACTGGCCGCCGACAGTGCAACAGCAGCAGTTAATACAAGAAAACTGATTGAAAATTCCATTCATGAGATTGAAATTGGAAATGAAATTACTGAGAAAACTACTACAGCAATCGCAAGCGTTATTGACGGCATAAAGATGCTGGCACAATCCACGAAGGAAATCAGCGATCTCTCCGAAACACAGGCCGATTCCATGAAACAGCTGGAAGAAGGCGTAGAGCAGATTGCAGAGGTCATACAGAACAACTCGGCAGCCGCACAGGAAACCTCTGCTACCAGCGAAGAATTATCCGCACAGGCATCTACACTAGAAGAACTCGTTAATCAGTTTAAATTAAAATCATGAAACGAAATGCAGATGACAGAAGTGCATTAGGCTAAACGGTGATAAGTAGGAAAAAGAGACAGCTTATTAAAACAACGATATAAACCGGGAAACGATTATTTTGATTCATTGTTTCCCGGTTTTTACTATCCGCAGAAAGCTATCGACACAGGAAGCAGTTTTTTTCATGGGAATAGATAACGCCGACCGCCTGCAGATAAGCATAAATGATCGTTGTTCCCACGAATTTCATACCACGCTTTTTCAAGTCCTTCGATATTGTATCGGAAAGCGCCGAACTCGTCATTCCCGTTTCATAAATGACTTTCCCGCCGCTAAAGTGCCACAGATAATTGGAAAATCCCTGATACTCCTTCTGGATTTCCCGAAATACTTTCGCATTGCCGACTGCGGCCTGTATTTTCAGCCTGTTGCGGATAATACCGGGATTTTCACGCAGTTTTTCCATATATTCTTCATCGTACGCACAGACTTTTTCCAAGTCAAAATCATCAAAAGCCTTTCGGAACGCTTCCTGCTTATTCAGCACGCATTCCCAGGAAAGTCCCGCCTGAAAACATTCCAGTATCAGCATTTCGAACAGTTTATGGTCATCGTGTACGGGAACGCCCCACTCTTCGTCATGATAGCGTATGTACCGTGCATTTTTCGGATTCGCCCAAAAGCACCTTGTTTTTCCGTCCGTCCATTCCATATTCGTATTGTCCATAGGTAAAATTCCTTTCCATATTCTAAAAATCGGATGCCCGCGCATTTTCAGCAAATGTTCCGGGCCGCTATAAATACTCAGTGCATAACGGAGAAGAAATCGCTCAGAATTTCTTTCATATAATTATATCTTCTGGCATATGAATTTTCCACGCGTATCAGCTGCAGGTCATGCTCGCTGCATATGGCATTTTTCTTTCTGTCCCTGTTTTTCACCACTTCATCCTCGAAATGCTCTTTTCCATCCAGTTCAATCGCAAGAATCGGTATTTCCTGTTTTCCGCTTTTCTGATACACGACAAAATCAAAGCGTCCATTGTAAAACAGATCATTATAGCTTTCATTCCCCATAAAAACATGCGAAATCGCCACTTCCCTGTGCACTGCATATTTGCTCTGCGTCAGCCAGATGTTTTCCAGCGCATGCGTCAGATTTTCCAGAAAAGCTTCTTCTGTCGCACTGCTGAACGGCTTGACTCCTAACGCCCTGGATGCCGCCTGTTTTGCCGTCACCATGGCCGTTCCATTGGAGCGCACATACTCTACCAGTTCATACAGATCGTCTTCACCGTCTTTTTGATGAAGCCGCTCCAGATTTTTTCTATTGGATAAAATGATCAGCTGATCTCTGGCTCTGGAAGTCGCCACATTGATGAGTTCCTTGTTATTTTTCAGCCACTCGTAGCTCCCGGCCTGCGTCTGGTCGGTAATCGCCGTAGAAAACAGAACGACGTCCTTTTCATCTCCCTGAAAGGCGTGTACGGTCCCGCAGGTGACATTCCCTATCTTCGCCCGCTCCAATGCTTCCTCGATCAGCTTTCGCTGATTGACAAATGGCGTAATGACCCCGATACTTTTCTCCTCGTTCTGCGCGGCATACTTCACGATTTCCTGTACTTCCGCAGGCGCCGTATTTTTCACATCCGTAAAAGATTCTTCCATATCCATGTAGATGAGCGGCTGCTCTTCTTTGCTTTCCGACATAATATTCAGCCTGGAATTATAATATTTACGGTTATTGAACTCAATGATATTTTTATGGCAGCGGTAATGGTTATGCAGCAAGATTTCATCGCTCACCGCATCACAGGCGAGGTAGGTCTTGTAGACAGAATTTTTCCGGTAATCATATTCATCCGATACCGCATAACGTTTTTTGAGTTTCGCATTGTTCATTTCATCGAGCAGAATTACCGGATTGAGCTGCTGCGGATCGCCGACCAGCATCAGGTTTCTTCCCCGCACGATGGGCACTAATGACACAGCCGTATTGCATTGGCTCGCTTCGTCCATGATCACCATGTCGAACATTGGCTCCGCTTCCCCCAGTCGGTGGGCGGAAATGCAGGTCGTCGCTATCACCGGAAAGATTTTCTGCAGCCTTACGATATTCTCCTTCTCCCCGAGATATTTTACAAAGGCTTCTGTTCTTACCTTTTCATCTTCCGTCTCCAGAATGTTCCTTAAATCCGCATTTTGCGGTCTTTTTATCTTCTGGATATAGCCTGCGGAAATATAGTAAAGATACTTTTTCAGTTCTTCTGTATCATCATCGATTAGGGAAATCGCTTCCTCTTCCGAGACCTCCCCCGCTTCTTCCATTCTCTTATGAATCCGATTGCGCTGTCTGACCGCCAAATCTTCCTCAAAAGACATCATCTGAAAAGAATCTCCTTTTCCCTTCTCAAATTCCAGAAGACGCTCAAGCGTTTCCTTTCTTTCTTTTAAATCAAGAAGTTCCTCATATCGTTTTAACAGTTCCGACAGCCGTCGGGCCCGTTTTTTCCGGTCATCCTTATTCCGGTCCAGCGTTCCCTCAAAGACTTTGATATCTTTTACTTCTTCATACAGCCGCCGCATCGTGACGAGCGCTTCTTTTACCTTCTCGTGATTACCGAGCCGCAGGATTGGAAAAGGAATCGTCTTTCCCCGATATTTGATGCCGGAGAGTTTCTCATAAACGCCGTTGATCGGATGATTATTATAAGATGCAAATAAAACGGTCCTTTCATTAAAAAAAGCCGTCACAATGGTATTGATGATGGTATTGGTCTTTCCTGTTCCCGGCGGCCCCTGAATATAGGCCACCGGATATTTCATGGCATTATGAATCGCCAAAAGCTGGTCCATATTAATCCGCTGGTCGATAAGCGCAATCGGATAGGCCGCCGTCCGCCTCGGTCTTTCCAGCAGGTCCCCGAAAAAGGCTCTGATCGGGACCGTGGCTTCTCCCTGCTGGTACATTTTGATAATAGACTCATACTCTTTATGCAGATCCAGCGCAATATCGGCTTCCAGGCCGATCACATACGGCATATCATCCACATTACTGCCATATTGCGCAAGACGCCTCATAATGCAGTCTTTAATTTTCTCCTGATTTCCCTCAAAATCATGCAGAAGCTCATACTCATCCGCATCCAGATAACGACGGATGCTCTGCTTTGTCCCGTTCAACGTAAACTCGGTGCAGATCGTAATATCCTCGTCCGGCCGCAGCACCCTCTGCTTCACATCCAGATTCAGCTTACGGTATGCCAATACATACAGGCCTTTGGGCATATGAATGCTCAAAACATTCATCGCCAGCTGTTCCATATGCCAAACGCCGTCTTTCCGCTCTCCCGATTCGGTACGGCGTTGGAAGTTCTTGACAATTGTCCGGAACTGCTCTTCATCCAAATGATAAACCTCGCCTGCGCCAATCCTATCCCTGTCCAGATATTTTACCAGACTGAAATCGGATAGATAGGGAACAGTGTCCAGACGATTGCACATCTCAAGATAACTCAATATTTTCAGATTGGCCGCGTTATCGAAAAGGGAATAATATTTGTGCGGGTTCAGATAAATATCCTTTACCAGCGCTTCGTTCACAGGGCAATACGACCCTTCCACGACCTGGGACTGTAAGATGGAATCGATCTTAATCTTCTGAAATGTTTCCACCGTATATTTTCCAAGATGAAGCCCCTCTACCGCCAGCGTGCGGTTACGGACATTCAGTTCCCTGATTCCAATCCAGTATTTTGTGATCTGGTCGCCCTGATTATGATATACAATGCTCAGCCATTTTCCTTCATGAACAGCCCGAAAGATATCACGGAGAATTGTGTTCATATTTATGACCATGCCTTTCTCTTAATCTAATGACTTCCGAATCACCTTCCAGGAATCTACCAGTCTTTCCAGCGAGTATCCCGCATTCGCCGGACTCGTAGACGGCAGAAGATGTGCCTCCCTGCCATTTACCGGGAAAATATATTTCTGATACAGCTGATATGCTTTCCCGCCGTTCGTATAGATTTTCCTGATATCCGCACTGGATAAGATATCGGACAAATCATTCGGCACCACGTCCCGGATGCTCGCATCCGAAGAGCCGGTAATCTCACAGCTTGCAATGACATCCCACACCGCTACATGATATTTCATCAGCATAGCGCGCTTCTGCGGAATCTCTTCCGGCACTTCGCATCCCAATACCTGCGCCATGACGCGCCAGAAACGGTTCTGCTTATGTCCGTAAAAAAACTGCTGTTCCCGCGATTTTACCGACGGGAAACTGCCTAAGATCAGGATTTTGGAATCCCTGTCATAGACAGGGGCTATCGGATGGTTCATATTTTCCTCCATATCTGCTGCCACGATTGGCATTTCCTACTCAATATTAATATTCTACCACAAATGGCGCTGAACGTGATATAATAAATACAGACTCTGCAGTCTGTGTCTTTGTCGAAATAATACAGAATCACTGCATTTGAGTATATAATATAATGACTACAAAAAAGGCAATGTGAAAGGACTTATATGATTCCTAACAATGAAGCGATTATTCTCTACCATGGCTCAAAATCAGGTATTCAGGGTCCTATTGCGCCCATCAGCCGCGCCGCCGCTGCTCTCGACGATATCTATGACCGTCTGCAATGGGCCGGTGAAGAATACATTCTGGAAGAGCTCATTGACGAAATTGGCGGCCTTAAAAAAGCCGGTACGACCTACTCTCTGGATATCATGTACTGGACAGGTTATACCTATCGTTACTGGCATTATTACACTGCTGAAAGCAGCACGGAAATCTATAAGACTGCCGACGCCCGTACAATGCAGCAATGCTGGGCCGGCTTTCACACATTCGATGTGGAAATGGCTATTGATGATTTGAAAGAACTTTACAAACAGTCCTGCACTCATTGAACTTCGCAAATCTTTTTATACACCCTTCCACCGCAGCCAGCAGCTTTTTCGTCTGCTTCACATCCGGTTCGAACCAGATATTCTTTACCGTCAGTACATCCGTCTTTCTGTCTGCGACAGCTTCAATGCGGCCGACGAAACGCTCGCCATACAGAATCGGCAGTACATAGAAACCATATTTACGCTGTGCGGCCGGCGTGTAGATTTCCCATTTATAATCAAAACCAAATAATTCCCGTATCAGATTCCTGTCCCATAAAAAACAATCCAACGGCGCAAGGAACTCACAGCGCGGCTTGAACTGCGGTTCTTGTGATGTCCTCGTGCTATTGGGGCTGTTTTCCGCACTCTTCTTTTCCTCGAGCACCTTCTCCAGAAAAGGCTTATCTTTCACATTGCAGTACAGCAGAGGATTCACACCCTCAACCTTCACCGGAAGAATCGCACCTTCCTCCTGCAATTCTTCAAAAGCCCGCGTACGCTCTTTCGCCTTGAGCCCCCAGATATTCAGCCACGCATCCGAAGGCTTGTTCCACAGAAGCCCAACCGCAGTAATCCGGCGCAGTACCCGCCACTTATGATGCGCGGACTCATCCGCAATAGGGTCCGGCGTCTCCAGAATCTGCCGGGGAATATATTCTTCCGCAAGCGCATAGTATTTGCGGGCGCCCTGCTTATGGTGTATCACCAGCTCTCCTGTGGAATAAAGCTGTTCCAGCACAGCCCTTGCGGCATTGGTATTTCCGCCCCACTCGCCGCTCCAATGAATCGCGGAATGCCAGTGAATACTGCCCTCTATCGGCAGTTCGTCGGAACTGACAGCGCCGTTCTCAGAAATATACCGTTTCGTCTGTTCTTCCAATTCAGCCAGTTCCGGGAACTTTCCGCCGCTTTCCCGCGCCGCCCTGCGGTAACGTTCAAAATAGGGCCAATCCTCCGTCGGGAAAATGGAAAGATTCTTATCCGGATAATCCACCAGCAGGCGGTCCTCATACAACAACTCGTACAATGTTTTCTTCGTAAAGCCTTTGACGCGGGACTGCAGCGTCAACTCCGCATTCTTGCCGCACG
>CAMWXB010000026.1 GCA_947178125.1 uncultured Lachnospiraceae bacterium
GATTTCGATATATGATGAATAAAAAAAAGAATATAACAAAGACTAAAAGAGAATCGCGGTTCGTGATTCTCTTTTTTGACGATATTGAGAAGTTACGATGATCGCAGCGGTAAGATAAAAGAAAGGCGGACATACGGTAATGGGAAATAAGCAGGAAAGCAGTAAACAGAGCAATAGTAAACAAAATGGCAATAAGCAGGACAACAAACAGGATAACAGACAAAATAGCAGGAAAGAAAGAAACGAAAGAGAGGGAAAAGAAGAAGAACGTAAAGCATCCAAAGCGGAGGCAGAGAAGCACAGGGATGAGAGGATTGAAACGACAGGGCAGTTGACGCTTGATGAAAGCGAATCACAGCACAATATCCACCTGATTACGATCATCGGGGAGATCGAGGGACACGATAATCTGAGCAGTTCTTCCAAAACAACGAAATATGAGCATATTCTTCCGCAGCTTGCGGCGATTGAGGACAGTAAAAAAATTGACGGTGTTTTGATTCTGTTAAATACGATGGGTGGTGATGTGGAAGCCGGGCTGGCAATTGCAGAGATGATTTCTTCCCTGAGCAAACCGACGGTATCCCTTGTGCTCGGCGGAAGTCATTCTATTGGCGTACCGATTGCGGTCAGTACGGATTATTCCTATATCGTACCGACAGGAACGATGGTCATTCATCCGGTAAGATTGAACGGTATGGTCATCGGCGTACAGCAGACTTTTGATTATTTCAAACAGATTCAGAACCGGATTACAGGATTCGTATGCGGGCATTGCAAAATTTCCAAAACGCGTCTGGAAGAACTGATGATGGAGACAGGAATGCTGACAAAGGATGTTGGGACCGTTTTGGTCGGTAAGGAGGCGGTCGAAGAAGGGATTATTAATGAAGTGGGCGGAATCAGCGATGCTATCGGCCATCTTCATGATATGGTGGAAAGGAGAAAGACGGATACAAAATAAAGGATGACAAGTAAATTTGAAAATGATATACTAGTGTGAAGAGATTTTCTAAGGTATCTGAAAAACGCTGCCTGAGAAAATCTACGATTTGCTTTGCAGATTTCCTTCAAACCAAAGAATGCCCTGAAGGACGGGCATTCTTCGTCATAGTTTGAGATGCTGAAAGGTATCGCGATAAATGTGGTTAGATGAGAGATTGCGGCATTTAAGTACGAAATGGAGAGATATGTATGGCAGCGAGTCAGGGAACGAGAAAGAGGAGTTCCGGGACTTCCAGTAGAAATTCCAGTTCCAATAGGAAAAGAACGGCAAACAGCAGGAGCAGAAGCGGCGCTGGCAGTAAAAGGCGTGGAGAACCAATGGATGTTGCGATTCGCAATGAGATTATTCTGATTGCGTTTTTGGCGATTTCTGTAATCTTATTTTTGTGTAATTTCGGCATTGTCGGAAAATTCGGCGATATGGTCAGTACGTTTATGTTCGGCGTATTTGGATTAATGGCATATGTTATACCCGTGATAATTTTTCTGGCAATTGGGTTTGGGATATCCAATGTTGGCGATAATATTGCGACTAGAAAACTGGTCGCGGGAATTGTTTTGATTTTAATCGTGAGTATGATTTTTGAATTGGTGAGCGCGGGATATACGGAGACGGATATTTACCAGTTCAAAGAAATTTATGCGCGATGTAGCGAGAACCGAAACGGCGGCGGCGTTCTTGCGGGATCCGCCGCTTTTGCGCTCTATAAGATGCTTGGCATGGTAGGAACCGTACTTGCCATGCTCGTTATCGGAATTATCTGTGTCGTTATCGTGTCTGATAAATCTTTCCTGAACGGCGTTGCAAGCCAGGGCAGGAAGGTTTATGAGCGTTCCAGAGAAGATGCCGCATACCGGCGCGAACGATCAAGAGAAAGAAGAGAGGAAATGGAGCAGCGCCGTATTCTGGAAGAAGAGCGGAGAAGGCAGCTGGAAGAGGAAAGGGAAAACGAAAAAATCCTCAGGATGGACAAAAAAGTTTCCGGCGTTATGCTGGACACTGCATTGGGAACAGGACGCGATGAAAGGGCCAGAGAGGAAGCCGCCCATATCCGGGATGATGTTCATGAAATTATGATAAGCGATGATATGGAAGAGGATGAATTACCGGTCATCAGGGAGCAGGATACATATCATATGATTGAAAATGAGTCGGATGAACTGGATGAGATTCGATTCCCGGCGGAAGAGGAAGAAGAGGAAACGGAAATAGAAGAAGATTTTTCTGAGCCGTTGAAGCCACAGGATTCCTATACATTGCAGATGGGGAACAGTATGCCTTCTGAAAATTCGGCTATGAGAGAACGGCCTGCCGCAAGGATGCCGGAGAAGCCTTCTGCCGCAGAAGACATTACGGAAAGAAAACAGGCTTCAGGAAGCGGAAATCCAGTACAGGCAGCGGCGAAAATGCCGAAGCAGTACCGTTTCCCGCCCCTGAATCTTTTGGCGAAAGGCAAAGGGAAAAATAACGGTAATTCCAATAAAGAACTGAACGAAACGGCGGCGAGATTACAGCAGACACTTGCGACTTTCGGCGTCCGGGTAACGATCACGGATATCAGTCAGGGTCCTTCCGTGACAAGATATGAGATGCAGCCTGAGCAGGGTGTGAAGGTAAGCAAGATCGTGGGACTGGCGGATGACATCAAGCTGAATCTTGCGGCAACGGATATTCGTATTGAGGCGCCGATTCCCGGGAAAGCAGCTGTCGGCATCGAGGTTCCGAATAAGGAAAATTCTGCGGTCGCCCTGCGTGAACTGCTGGAGTCGAAAGAATTTAAAGAATTTCCGTCTAATCTTGCCTTTGCGGTAGGGAAGGATATTGCTGGCAAAATCGTGACAACGGATATTGCCAGGATGCCACATATGCTGATCGCGGGAGCAACAGGATCTGGTAAATCCGTCTGTATCAATACGATCATTATGGGAATTTTGTATAAAGCACATCCGGACGATGTGAAATTGATCATGATAGATCCAAAGGTCGTGGAACTGAGTGTTTATAACGGCATTCCGCACTTGCTTATTCCGGTCGTGACGGATCCGAAAAAAGCGGCCGCGGCACTGCATTGGGGTGTTGCGGAGATGACCGACCGCTATAAAAAATTTGCAGATTATAATGTGCGTGATTTAAAAGGCTATAATAAGAAAGTTGAAGAGATGCGGGAGAAAGGCGATGCCGACGCGCCGGCTAAACTGCCGCAGATTCTGATCATCGTGGATGAACTTGCGGATTTGATGATGGTAGCGCCGGGAGAGGTTGAAGAGTCTATCTGCCGTCTGGCACAGCTTGCAAGAGCCTGCGGCATTCATCTGATCATTGCGACGCAGAGACCTTCCGTAGATGTAATTACCGGTCTGATCAAAGCCAATATGCCGAGCCGGATCGCATTTGCGGTATCCAGCGGTGTCGATTCCAGAACGATTCTGGACATGGTCGGTGCGGAGAAACTTCTTGGCAAAGGCGATATGCTCTTTTATCCACAGGGTTATCCGAAGCCTGCCAGGGTGCAGGGCGCTTTTGTCTCCGATAAGGAAGTTTCGGATGTCGTTGATTTCCTGAAAAATCAGGCAATCGGCAATGTTTACAGCGAAGATGTGGAAGAAAAGATCAAGAACATGGGAAGTTCTTCCGCTGAGGGCGGTGCAGGAGCTTCAGGCTCCGGTTCGGAATATGACCAGTATTTTGCCGAGGCAGGCCGCTTTATCATTGATAAGGACAAAGCATCCATCGGAATGCTGCAGAGAGTTTTTAAAATCGGATTTAACAGAGCTGCAAGAATTATGGACCAGCTGTGTGAAGCCGGTGTCGTTGGAGAAGAAGAGGGAACAAAGCCGCGCAAGGTGCTGATGTCTTTGGAAGAATTTGAACAGCTCATAGAGGAAATCTGAACGATATGAGAAAGCGGCGCATGTTGAGAGAAAGGTATGGTTATTAAAATGAAGACCGATATTGAAATTGCACAGGAAACAGTTTTGGAGCCTGTCGTATCCGTAGCGGAGCGCGTGGGAATCCAGGCAGACGATTTGGAACTGTATGGGAAATATAAGGCGAAGATTTCTGAGGAATATTTAAGCGGCATCGAGGGCAATCCGAATGGCCGGCTGATTCTCGTAACGGCAATCAATCCGACGCCTGCGGGAGAAGGGAAAACGACGGTCAGCATCGGTCTTTCACAGGCGCTCGGAAGAATGGGAAAGAAAGCAATGCTGGCCCTGCGGGAGCCATCTCTCGGTCCGTGTTTCGGTATCAAAGGCGGCGCAGCAGGCGGCGGTTATTCCCAGGTCGTTCCGATGGAAGATTTGAATCTGCATTTTACGGGAGATTTTCATGCGGTCACATCCGCGAATAATCTGCTTGCGGCGCTGCTCGATAATCATATCCAGCAGGGGAATGAACTGGGTATCGATACGAGACAGGTTGTATGGAAAAGATGTCTGGATATGAATGACAGAGTACTTAGGAATATCGTGGTCGGACTTGGGAATAAACTGGACGGTGTTGTGAGGGAAGATCATTTTGTCATTACGGTAGCGTCCGAGATCATGGCAATTCTTTGTCTTGCGTCGGACATGAAAGACTTGAAAGAAAGACTTGGCAGGATTATCGTTGCTTATAATTATGAGGGAAAACCTGTGACAGCGGCTGAACTAAATGCGGTGGGAGCGATGGCTGCGCTGCTGAAGGATGCAATGAAGCCCAATCTGATTCAGACGCTGGAGCATACGCCGGCGCTGATTCATGGCGGCCCTTTTGCCAATATTGCGCATGGATGTAATTCCATCAGAGCGACGAAAGCCGCATTAAAGATGGCGGATTATGTGATCACGGAGGCGGGCTTCGGCGCGGACCTCGGAGCGGAGAAATTTTTCGATATCAAATGCCGTATCGGGGATTTAAGCCCGGATGCGGTCGTTTTAGTGGCAACGATCAAAGCATTGAAGTATAATGGTGGTATACCGAAGGAAGAACTGGCGGCAGAGAATCTGGAAGCATTGAAATGCGGTATTGTCAATCTGGAGAAACATATTGAGAATTTGCAGAAGTATGGCGTGCCGATTATAGTTACCCTCAATTCCTTTATTACAGATACGCCTGCAGAAATAGATTATATTAAGCGTTTCTGCGAAGAAAGAAACTGTGAGTTCGCGGTTTCCGATGTATGGGAGAAGGGCGGTGAAGGCGGCATTGAACTGGCCCGGAAGGTGCTGCATACAATTGAAACAAAACCTTCGAATTTCCATGTGCTCTATGAATCATCGATTTCTCTGAAAGAGAAGATTCAAGCGGTCGCACAGGAAATATACGGAGCGGATAGCGTTTCTTATATGCCGGCAGCGGAAACGCAGCTTCGGAAACTGGAAGAACTGGGTTTTGGCAATCTGCCTGTCTGCATGGCGAAGACACAGTATTCCCTGTCGGACGACCCGCTGCAGCTTGGCAGGCCTGCAGGTTTTGAAATTACGGTGCGGGAAGCTTATGTCGCAGCCGGAGCCGGTTTTGTTGTCGTGCTGACGGGAACGGTCATGACGATGCCCGGCCTGCCGAAGAGACCGGCGGCGTATGGAATCGATGTGAACGACGACGGCGTAATAACAGGTTTGTTTTAAAGGAAGGAGTCTGACAGAAATGCCACAGATCATAAACGGAAAAGAAATTTCAGCTCAGATAAAAGAAGAATTAAAGGAAAAAGTCGCGGCCATGAAAAAGGAAGGAATTTCAGTATGCCTTGCTGTCATTCAGGTAGGTGATGACCCGGCCTCCAGCGTTTATGTGGGCAATAAGAAGAAGGCCTGCGCATATATTGGAATAGCTTCTCTTTCCTATGAACTGCCGGAAGAGACGACACAGGAAGAACTGCTTGCGTTGATTGATAAATTGAATAAACAGGAGGACGTTGATGGTATTCTGGTGCAGCTTCCTGTTCCGGAGCATATCGATGAGGATGCGGTAATCCGGGCAATTGCGCCGGAGAAAGACGTGGACGGCTTTCATCCGCAGAGCATGGGGGCGCTCTGTATCGGTCAGAGAGGATTCGTATCTTGTACGCCTGCAGGCATCATACAGCTTTTGAAGCGTTCGGGTATCGAAATCGCGGGAAAAGAATGTGTCGTTATTGGAAGGAGCAATATCGTCGGCAAGCCGATGGCGCTTTTGCTGCTTCGGGAGAACGGAACCGTTACCGTAGCCCACTCCAGGACAAAAGACTTAAAAGAAGTGACAAAGAGAGCGGATATTCTGGTGGCGGCTGTTGGAAAGCCCAGAATGATAACAAGGGAGTATATAAAAGAGGGGGCAGTTGTCATTGATGTGGGGATTCACAGAAATGAAAACAACAAATTATGTGGGGATGTAGACTATGACGATGTCGCTCCTGTCTGCAGTGCGATCACGCCGGTTCCGGGAGGAGTCGGACCGATGACGATTGCAATGTTGATGAATAACTGTGTGGAGTCGGCTGCTTTAAAACGTTAGAAAGGAAGCTGCCTATGAAATGTCCGAATTGCGGAAATGAAATGGAAGAAGGTCATTTGATCTGCGAAGTCTGCGGAAATGAGATTCGGATCGTACCAGATTTTGAACCGGAAATTGAAAACAGCATAACAGAAGCACTTTCCACACTGGCTGCATTACAGGATGAAGAACAGGCAGATAAGAAAGCAGAAACGGTGCAGGAACCTGATGAAATGCAGGAGGAAGCGGAAGCTGCTGATAAGGATAAAGCGTACAGAGAGGAGAAAAAACGCATTTATGAGAGAAGTCGTCAGCTGGGGGTCTTGATTGCTGTCGGTATCATGCTTTTTATCGCGCTTACCTTCTGGATGTTTTATTCCTATCATGTACAGACGGTTTCTTATCAGGTCGATAAGGCTAAAGAATATGCGGCAAGGGGAAATTATGAAGAAGCCATAAGATATCTGGATAACGCATATAAGAAGGATGATACGCAGGCGCAGATTCTGTTCCTGAAAGCGGATTATTTCTATCTGATGACCGACAATGAATCGGCTTTACAGGCATTAAAACAGATTATCGACAAGGAAATCTATTCGTATGAAGATGTGGAAGAGGCTTATGATAAAATGATTACGATCTATACGCGGGAAGAGCGTTATGAGGATATCAATGAACTTCTGCTTTCCTGCAAAGAGGATTCGATTGTCAATATGTTTCAGAGTTATATGGCAAAAGAGCCGGAATTCAGTTATGTAGAGGGGGATTATGCGGAAGTGATTCCGTTGAAACTGAGCTCCAATACTTCCGGTACGATTTATTATACAACGGACGGCACCATACCGAATGAAAGCAGTCAGGTCTATACTGCGCCGCTTTTTCTGGAAAACGGCGACCATACGATCAGTGCGCTTTTTATTAACGATTATGGTATCCGAAGCGAGGTTGTAAGCAAGTCTTATCATATTAACCTGGAAGTTCCGAATGCGCCGGAGGTGGAACTGTACAGCGGTATTTATACGCAGCCTATGATGATTTCCGTGAATGGGCAGGCGGGATGCTCGACTTATTATACGACTGACGATTCTCAGCCGACGAAGGACTCCGTTCCTTATTCAGGACCGATTCCGATGCCGCTCGGAACGACAAATTTCAAGTTTGTCAACGTCAGTGAGGACGGCATATACAGTGATGTAACGATGCGCACCTATACGCTCAGACTGCATAATACAATGACGACGGATGAGGCGGTGGAGCGGCTTGTCAACAGGCTCGTGGAAATTCATTATCTGTTAAATGCGGAAGGAAAAGTTGAATTGCAGAGCGGGACATTCAGTTATCAGTTCAGTTCCGTGCTTCAGATTGGCGAGGACGTCTATTTTACGATTTACGAGTATTATGATGATGGGACCGGTCTGATGAGCAGAACGGATAAGGTATTTCTTGTTCAGGCATATACCGGGGCGGTCGCGAGACTCGGTTATGATGATAATGGAGAATTTGCCGCTGTTCCGATATAAAAAAAGATTGCAAAATAGGGATAGTTATTCTATCATAGGGAATGAAGATTTTCTAAGGTGTCAAATGACGCCGCCTAAGAAAATCTAAATCATTCCCTGAAGAATGTCTTTAACGAGCCATTCTTCATAAATTGAAAAGAAAGGTATGGTTGTACATATGTATAAGATTTTACAGGCAGAAGAGCTGACGACGAATATTTACCTTATGGTGGTCGAGGCAAAGCGCGTTGCGAAATCCTGTCAACCCGGACAATTCATTATTGTCAGGATGGATGAAGACGGGGAGCGGATTCCTCTTACGATCTGTGATTATGACAGGGAAAAGGGAACCGTTACGATCGTATTTCAGATTGTCGGAGCGGCAACGCAGAAAATGTCAGCGTTAAAAACAGGGGACAGTTTCCATGATTTCGTAGGACCGTTAGGATGTCCGTCGGAGTTTGTAAATGAGGAACTTGAGAGTCTCAAGAAGAAAAAAATGCTTTTTGTGGCAGGCGGTGTTGGAACGGCTCCGGTATATCCGCAGGTGAAATGGCTTCATGAGAACGGTATTGATGCAGACGTAATCGTTGGGGCAAAGACAAAAGATTTGCTGATTCTTGAAAAGGAGATGGAAGGCGTTGCGGGAAACCTGTTCATTACAACGGATGACGGTTCGTACGGCAGAAGCGGTATGGTGACACAGACGATTAAAGATCTTGTGGAAGAAGGCAGACATTATGACATTTGTGTTGCAATCGGGCCGATGATCATGATGAAATTTGTCTGCAAAATGACGGAAGAGCTGCATATTCCGACGATCGTAAGCTTAAATCCAATCATGGTAGACGGTACGGGAATGTGTGGAGCCTGTCGTGTTACCGTGGATGGAGAAGTAAAATTTGCCTGTGTGGACGGTCCTGAATTTGACGGCCATAAAGTTGATTTCGATCAGGCGATGAAGCGCCAGCAGATTTATAAGACAGAAGAAGGAAGAGCATTCTTAAAGGCCAAAGAAGGGGATACTCATCATGGCGGATGCGGAAATTGCGGAGGTAATGATTGATGGACGTATTAAAGAAAGTACCTGTCCGTGAGCAGGATGCAAAAGTAAGAGCGGCGAACTTTGAGGAAGTATGTCTCGGTTATAATAAAGAAGAGGCGATGGAGGAGGCACAGCGATGCATTAACTGTAAAAATGCACAGTGTATCAAAGGGTGTCCGGTTGCAATCAATATTCCCGGATTCATCGAACAGGTAAAAGAGGGAAATATCGAAGCCGCTTATCAGGTCATCAGCGAGTCCTCGTCCCTGCCGGCTGTATGCGGCCGCGTATGTCCGCAGGAGAGCCAGTGTGAAGGAAAGTGTATCCGCGGAATTAAAGGAGAGCCGATATCCATCGGTAAACTGGAGCGTTTTACAGCTGACTGGGCGAGAGAAAACGGGATAAAGCCCGAGGGTGCCAAAGAAAAGAAAAATAAGAAAGTTGCGGTCATCGGATCTGGTCCGGCCGGTCTTACCTGTGCAGGAGACCTTGCTAGGATGGGATATGATGTGACGATTTTTGAAGCGCTTCACGAGGCGGGCGGTGTTCTTGTTTATGGTATTCCGGAGTTCCGTCTTCCGAAAGAGGATGTCGTATTCAAAGAAATCGAGAATGTAAAATCTCTTGGCGTAAAAATAGAGACGAATGTTGTAGTCGGTAAATCCGTTACCATTGATGAACTGATGGAGGAGGAAGGCTTCGATGCCGTTTTCATCGGTTCCGGCGCCGGACTGCCGAAGTTCATGGGGATTCCCGGAGAACAGTCCAACGGTGTTTTTTCAGCAAATGAATATCTGACAAGAAGCAATCTGATGAAAGCTTTTAAGGAAGATTCCAATACACCGATCATGAGAGGAAAAGAAGTTGCAGTTGTCGGCGGCGGAAACGTTGCGATGGATGCTGCCAGAACAGCGCTCAGGCTTGGTGCGAATGTGCACATCGTATATCGGAGAAGCGAAGAAGAACTGCCTGCCCGTGTGGAAGAGGTACATCATGCAAAAGAGGAAGGCATTATCTTCAATTTGTTGACCAATCCGGTCGAAATACTTGCCGATGAGAACGGATGGGTATGCGGCATCAAATGTATTAAAATGGAACTGGGTGAGCCGGATGCTTCCGGAAGAAGGCGGCCGGTAGAGATTCCAGGTTCTGAATTTGTGATGGATGTGGATACGGTCATCATGTCACTCGGCACTTCCCCCAATCCGCTTATTTCTTCGACGACGGAAGGACTTGAGGTAAATAAATGGAAATGTATCGTTGCGGATGAAGCGCACGGCAAGACGACAAAAGAGGGCGTTTACGCCGGCGGTGATGCGGTAACGGGAGCGGCTACGGTCATCCTTGCGATGGGGGCCGGCAAGGCTGCTGCGCAGGGAATTGATGAATATCTGTCCCATTGAGAATAATGGCAGGCGCAGGCTTCATGGCTTGCGCCTTTTTGTGCTTTGCATGGAAGGGGCTGCAGAATTGACAATATCAGAAGGCGCCTGGAAGTGGAAAATAAGAAAATATTAATAATTTTCCTTATAATTCTTTAAGGATATCTTATTATAATAAAATTGCAAGATTCGGATACGCAGAAGCGGAGTATGGAGGGGTATGATGAATTTACTGGAAAAAAATCATTCCGAACATGAGGAACAGAAAGAAAAGGAATATAAAGAAAGAGAACAAAATGAAGGAAAACAAAAAGACGGCGGGCAGGAATGGCACGAACCGAAAATACCGGTCATCTTTATTTTGACAGGTATTATCGTTGTGCTGCTCATCTGTATTCTGGCGCTGCTCTTTTTTTCACCGAATAAGAAGAGTGGCTCGGAGGACAGTCAGGAAGCATTGCAACAGGATATGCTGGATTATGCCAATGAGCAGAAACAGAATGACATGACAGCAGCCTCTTCACAGGATGTTATCGTTGTGGAGAATCCTGCGCCTCCTGCAGCAGCGGAAGATGCGCTCTCTGAGGAAACGCCGGAAGTTACGGAAATAGAGGGCGAAGAGGATGAAGAGGAAGAAGAGGAGATTGTCCCGGAGTCCGATACGATTGATAAAACAGCAATCATTGTCGATATAGAAGATGAGAACGATGTTTCCTATACGAAAGAATTTATCATGAATGAAATGATGCCGTATTTTGCGGACAATAATCTCGATGCTATATGGGATCTGGCGCATTTGAAACGATATGTGAAACTTTCTGCGAGTCTTAAAAACACGGGGACTTATTATTATCAGGGCGGGGTAGACAGTGATGGAAAGCCGGATGGAATCGGATTGGCAATCTATGAGAACAATAGCTATTATTATGGCTCCTGGTCGCATGGTCTGCGGAGCGGAGACGGCCGGTGGATACGTTTCTATATCGACGAGATCGGGGCAAAGCCGACGAAGAAAACATATCAGTCTCACAGTTATTCCGGTATGTGGAGCAATGACCTTCCAAATGGCGAAGGGGCTGAGCATTATGATGTGGATATTTCCCAGTTGACGTCAAAAGACAGGATTATCCAGAATGTCGTCGGAAACTTTACGAATGGACTGTATGACGGAGAAATGTATGCCAATACCGTAGACTACATAGGAAACGTTGAAGAATGGGATGGTGTTGCGCATCAGGGTGTCTTCGACTTGTGGCGGGATATGAGCCGTATCGGAGAATGTTCCGTCTGGAAGAACAAGACGGATTCCGAATTATGTCTGGATATCGATAAATCTGAAAATAAAAATCAGGGCATACGGGAATTGTTCAGCGCTCCGGTGAAATAAGAGCACACATTAAATAAAAAGGAAGAGCAAATACCATAAAATAAACATATCGGAAATCGGTAGCAACAGGTGTTGCGATCATAACGGTAAGATAGAGGGCGAAGCTTGGAAGATAACATATAAGCTTTGCCCTTTCTGCTCTGGCAAAGGCGTTTCCCGCACAGAATAAGAAGAACCAGAATGCAATGCCCATGCTCCAGAGAAGGCTGTAAATCGGAAGCATATTTCCCAGCTTTAAAGAGATTTCTTTTCCTTTAATAACAATGGGACCGCCGATCAGTGGTGTATGTGACACGCCGAGGTCGGTTGCACTGATGCCTTCGCCGTCAGCGACCGGATAGAAGGAATCAGGATACCAGTAGCCGTATGTCTGGTCGATATAGGCTTTCAGATAATCGGCCGGAAAGGCGATGCCAAGAGATATCCATAACTTGAAAAAATCCTTTTTGTGTGCGGATAGATAGTCCGGATTTCCGGCCCGCACCAATTCCTTCATATTATCGGCAAAAGTAGGATTGTACAAGTCCTTGACATAAGCCGTATCAATCACCTGCTCAATGAGAGAACGTTGTTCCTCAGTGAGTTCTCTGTCGTGAGAAAGAACAGCGGCAATCTGCTGTGTAGGAATCGAAATGGACTCTACAAAGTCCGGCTGCGTTACATCAAGTGCGTTCATGACAGGATACTTTACGATGACTGCGGTAAGTAAAATTGCGGCAATGGCCGGGAATATTGTCCTGGCATTTTTCCGGTAATAGAACAACAGAAAGGGCAGGCAGAACAGAAAGCCATACCAGCCATTGGAGCGAAGCAGACATATCATGATGCCGGAGAATGTAAACATTGCCAGTGTGGGCAGATTTTTGTCCCGGAGCATACGGAGGATAGAGCAGCTGAACAAAAGGACGACGGCGGCAAAGGGAATATCTTTCCACAGCGTCACTGAGAAGACTGCATGATAGGGTACGACTGCATAAAAAAGAGAAATCAGGATTAAAATCTCCTGTCGGATATAAAAGCTTTCCAGCGTTTTTAAAAAATAGAAGATACTGAAAGCGAGGAAACACATCTGAAAGAATGTATAAAAAGAAACAGCTGTGACCATATCTGCGGTAAAAAAGAAGCCAATATGATAAAACAGCTTAAAGATCATCGTATGCACGAACGGATGATGATTGCTGTATGCGGTCACATGAAGGACCTGTTCTAACTGGTTGATACTGTCCGGCGTCATGATGCCGGGATACTGATACAGGAAATAAGGCAGCCAGCAGAGCAGGCAGCCCAGAAAACAGTAAAAAGGAAGATGCCGGATACCGCCGTCCTTCTTTTGATAGAGAAGTTCTTGCAGCGTATCTTTATCGGCGCTGTAGGAGAACAACAGCAGAAGCAGTTTATAGAAACAGATAAAGAAACCCAGAAAAACGGAAAGCAGAACGACAGCCTGAAAGAGCCTGTTCGTCAATGTTTCGATATAGTGTGGATAATCTATCGTCATATAAAATACGGTAAACAGAAAGGATAGAACGATAGCGCTCCATCTTACGTTCTTCGTATAAACAAAGGGTTTTATGGAAAGGCGGATACTGATATGCCTGTACAGGAAAAAGGAAAGAAGAAAGAATACACCTGTCAGAATATTTCCCGGTTCCATCCTGGCGGCTTTCATAAAAGCCCATGCTGTAAAGAAACTTTCGATTGTGTTGAGGATGATCAATAGTCTGCTGTCTGTTTTCATGAAAAGGCTCCTGCTTATGAATTCCTAATCATAATATCGAATTGTTGGGACATTGTCAAACGTATTCTTGAAACGGGAAGTTATATCCTATATAATAGGTTGAAGAAGGTTCGTAGAACGAGCCTTCTTCAACCGAAAGAATCGCAGATGCGATTCTTCCTGAAACTTTGGAATTTTCATAGAGGGAATCTTTCTCAATCGAAAGAATCGCAGATGCGATTCTTCCTGAAACTTTGGAATTTTTGTAAAGTGAACTTTCTTTGACCGAGAGAGTTGCTGGATGCTGAATAAATGTATAAAGGAGAACAATGAGATGGCCTGGTGTCCAAAGTGTAAGAACGAATATGTGGAAGGAATCAAGGTCTGTGCGGATTGCGGCGCAGAACTGGTGGAAAGTCTGGAAGAAATTTCGAAGGAAAAGCCGCAAAGTCTGCTGGGAGAATATACGGAATTATCGGAAGAAATGGAAACGGAAGCTGCAGAAGGGATGAAAGCGCTGGAAGCGATGACGCCGGAAGAACTCGCAGAGGCTGCGGCGGCAAAAGAGCGCAGTACATGGCGCAGACAGTATCAGAACAGCGCACAGAAAGCGGAGGACAATAAGTCTTCGGCGTACACTTTGCTGGTTATTGGCGTGCTTGGGCTGATTGCGGTGAGTCTCGTGCTGGCGGGTGTGATTCCGCTGTATCAGAATGCAGGCGTGACGAAGTATTTTGTCTGCGGCGTTATGGGAGCCATGTTCATTATCTTTTTGGTTCTAGGCGTGATATCGATGAAGAATTTTAAAACGCTGTCAGCAGATGCAGAGTCAGAAAACGCGCTTGTGGAGCAGATGCGGAAATGGTGTGAAGAAAATCTGGGGGCCGGGCAGATTGACGAAGGCCTCATCGAGGGTGAAGAATTATCCGAAGAGCAGAAATATTTTATGCGCACGGATAAAATAAAGCAGAAGATAGAAAGCAAATTTATGAATCTGGATGAAGCTTTTCTGGATCATTTTATAGATGAATATTATCAGGAAATATATTGACTTATATAGTCAATGCTTCCGGCATGTAATTTGGGTGGATGAACGATGAAAATAACGGTTATAGCAGTTGGAAAAATAAAAGAAAAATACTATCGCGACGCGTTGTCGGAATATGCAAAACGTCTCAGCCGCTATTGTAAACTGGAAATCATTGAAGTAGAGGATGAGAAAACGCCGGACAGGGCTTCGGCGGCGGAAGAAGAACAGATTCGGGAAAAAGAAGCGGAGCGCGTTCTAAAATATGTAAAGGATAACGCTTATGTGATAACGCTGGAAATCATGGGCCGGATGATGGATTCCGAGGAATTTGCAGGAAAGATTCAAAGGCTCGGCGTGCGGGGCGCCAGCCATATACAGTTCATTATCGGCGGTTCACTTGGCCTGCATGGAAAGGTGTGCAATCGTGCCAATATGTCGGTCAGCTTTTCCAAAATGACATTTCCTCATCAGCTGATGCGCGTCATTTTATTGGAGCAGATTTACCGGAGTTATCGGATTATTTGTGGAGAGCCGTATCACAAATAGGGGCGAGCGGTTTTTGACTATAGATATAAAGGGAAATCCACAGGAGGGATGTATGCGCCGTTTCAGATATAGACGGATAGTTTGTGTGGTTGTTCTCATGTTGTTCGCAATTTATTTGTGTTTGTGCATTTCCATGCGCCTTACAGCGCGCAGCACGTCTTTTGCCAAAGAAGATTGTATGCTGTACTATATTGTCAATGCGGACGGCATGAAAGGTCTGGGGCACAGCATATTGCTGCTTGTGGATGAAGAGGGCTGCGGAACCGTTTTCAGTTTTAACGGAATGCAGAAGTCTCTTGGAGAATGTCTTTTGGGACAAAGCGGCATCGGTAAAATGAGTATCGGAACAATGTCGGCGGAGGAGACGGAAGCCTTTTTACGGACAGGAAATCTGAATATAGACGCAGACCAGCTTACCGATAATTATGATATTGCATTATACAGACCGATTACAGCAGAGGAGTATCATACCATAGAGGAGCAGACTGCTCCGTATATTGCCGCAGAGGAACAGTTTACGGCTTTACATGAGAAATGGGCCACGGCGGAAGATGCCGGCCAAAAAGCGGCGTATAAGCGGGATTTAGAGCAGATGGGGCAGGATGAGAGCCTGCCGCTTTATCAGATTTATACGAATAACTGCGATGACGCGGCCAGAATGCTTGCCTCTTCGATCGATTCGGATATACGGGATCATACATATCATGCGCGGCGTATGACGCCGAACGGTAATTTGAAGGCCTTTGGCCAAAAAGCAGGGGACTGGGGTGTTATGTACCTCGGCGAGCAGTCCCCGATGGAAAAGATTTTGATGTTTTTGGTCATTTTTTGATTGTTGAAAAGGAAAGAAGGCGGTAAGTCTATGGGCAGCAAAATGTATATTCAATGGATCGTCGCGGCGTTGTTCGTGTCAGGGCTGTCTTTGTGCAACGGCTGTGGCGATATGCGGGAGAATGAAGAGACCGCATCAGCCTTCGAAATGCCGGAAATATCTCTGGAAGAAGGAAAACGTCACGAAACAGCCGTCAAGGAAAGCAGCATCATGGATGATTCCATAGCGGGAACACTGCATAAAATACCGAAAGAAGAAAACGGTATCCTGGAGATATATGCCGGTAGAGATGTGATAGCCATTGATAATATGATGACAGCGCAGGTATCGCCGCAGGAAATTTTAAAAGGAAATCCGGTCATTTATGACCGGTTTAGGGTCGATGGATGGGTCTTTGAATGGCTGATTTCCGATTACCATGACGAAGGTGACTGGAGCATGGAAGACGGTGTACTGCTGATATCGCGTGAAGGTGTTACGAAAGATGCGCAGATTATCCATGTGACAGCAGAGGGCGGATATGGAACATGGGTTTTTGCGGAAGACAAATTTGAATATGTGGATGTGAATTTTGATGGGAATCCGGACTTATTGATCTGTACGGGACATCATGGCAATCAGGGGTTGCTGACCTATTATTGCTTTTTACAGACGGAGAACGGTTTTACAGAGGCACCGACGTTTACGGATATTTCCAATCCCGCAATCGATGCGGAGGATCAGCTGATCCGCAGTCAATGGCGTAACAGCGCGGCTTCGCACAGCTGGGCGGAATATAAATGCCAGAACAACACCTATGTCAGGTACAGGGTATTGTGCGAAGATGTAGACTTAAGCGGCGTGATCAATGGCGGTGAAGAGGTATGGGTATGGACGGTGAACGACGAGGAAGTCGCAAGGAGCGATGAACTTTCCGAGGAAGAAATCGCAGCATTTTTATATGGCGAAAACAGTGAATGGAAACTTGCGGATGACCGGTGGCGGACGTTATATAACGATGGCCTGACGGTGGATTATAGTATCTATAGTTCTCCCTGACAGGCTTTGCCTGTCTTTTGAGGTGTTCGTGTCGTCTGGCTGCGGCATAGATGTTAGAACAAAGAAAGGATGCGGATGATATGAGAATGTATGACCTGATTATGAAGAAGCGGAACGGTTTTGCGCTTACTACGGAAGAAATTGATTTTATGGTAAAAGAATATACGGCCGACAGCATTCCCGATTACCAGATGTCGGCGATGATGATGGCTGTCTATTTTCAGGGGATGACCGGAGAAGAGACGGCTGCTTTGACAATGGCGATGGCGCACAGCGGCGATATGCTGGATTTATCGGCAATCGACGGCATCAAGGTGGATAAACATTCCACCGGCGGCGTTGGGGATAAGACTTCGATCGCGCTCACGCCAATGGTGGCGGCCTGCGGCATTAAGATTGCCAAAATGAGCGGCAGAGGGCTCGGCCATACAGGCGGGACTATCGATAAACTGGAAAGTTTTCAGGGCTTTACCACGGAAATTTCCTCGGCGCAGTTCATGAAACAGGTAAACGATATCGGCATTTCGATCATGGGGCAGACGTTGGACATTGCGCCTGCGGATAAGAAGCTTTATGCGCTCCGGGATGTGACCGCAACGGTAGACAATCTCTCTCTGATCGCCAGTTCCATTATGAGCAAAAAACTGGCTTCCGGCGCGGATGCGATCGTACTCGATGTCAAGACGGGAAGCGGCGCATTCATGAAAAAAGAAGAAGATGCCTTTGCGCTTGCAAAAGAGATGGTCATGCTCGGGAACCATGCGGGCAGAAAGACCATCGCCGTCGTTACGGATATGGACCAGCCGCTGGGGCTGGCAGTCGGGAATGCGCTGGAAGTAAAGGAAGCGATTGAGACCTTACAGGGAAAGGGGCCGCAGGATTTTGTGAAGCTGTGTATGACGCTGGGGACGCAGATGCTCATTGCGGGCGGCAGAGCAGAAAACGAAGCGCAGGCGGAAGCAATGCTTGAGGGCGTTATTATGGACGGTTCGGCGCTTGGGAAGCTGGCGGAGTTCGTAAAGGCACAGGGCGGCGATGCGGCGGCCGTTTATGATACCTCCTTACTGCCGAAGGCTTCTATTGTGGAAGAAATCCTGTCCGAAGAAGAAGGGTATCTTGAGAAGCTTGTCTGTGACGAAGTCGGAATCTGTGCCCTGCTTCTTGGCGGCGGCCGGGAGACGAAAGAGAGCGAAATCGATTTATCGGTCGGTCTTGTACTCCATAAAAAAGTCGGAGACTATGTAAAAAAAGGGGAATCGCTTGCATCCATTCATGCAAACGATGCAGGAAAGCTTGCGGCCGCGAAGGAACGTTTTCTGAAAGCCTGTTCTTTTGGAGAAAGCAAACCGGTGCAGAGCGGTTTTATCAGGGGAATTGTCCGCTGAGCGCATAAAAATCCGGTTCCGTTCATATAGTTTACTATGAGAAAAACGATAAAACCCTCTTTATCAAGACAAAAAGAAATCATTGTAGAATCCCTGAAACTCCCAAAGGATTCCATGCTGGGAGATTCTATCGTAACTGTGACCGGAAACCGCGAAGCATTTATTGAAAATTACAAAGGGATTCTGGAATATACGAAAGAGTCCATCGTTTTGCAGGGAAAGAACTGCAGAATCAGTTTTCAGGGGAAAAAGCTGTCGATTGATTACTATACCAATGAAGATATGAAAATAGGAGGCAGCATAGAGTGCGTCCGCTATTTTTAGGGAAGGCTCTATGCGGCCCGAACAGGCTGAATAAGAATGGAGGATGCCGATGCTTCATTGGATACAATACATAAAAGGATATGTTTCTATCAAGGTATGGGGCTATTCCACGGAAAGATTCTTGAATTTATGTGGTAATCACGATATTCTGGTCTGGGACATTGAGAACCACGGCGATTATTATACAATGAAGGTCAGCGTCAAAGGTTTTTTCGAGCTGAAGAGCCTTCTTAGAAAGACCGGAACGAAGGCATCCGTCTTACGAAGATATGGACTGCCTTTTTTTGTGCCTAAAATGAGAAAAAGAAAAATATTTGTAATCGGCCTGCTGGTCTGTTTGTTTTTCTGGATATTTACGGGATTTTATATATGGGATATCAAAATAGAGGGAAATTATTCGCTGACGGAAGATGTACTGATGGATTATCTGGATTCACAAGGCGTCCATACGGCGATGAAAAAGAAAGATTTGCAGATAGAAGAATTAGAAATGCAGCTTCGGGAAGAATATGATATAATTACCTGGGCATCTCTGCGGGTAGACGGAACGACGCTGGTCATTCAGATTCGGGAAAATGAACTGACGAATAATGACTATGGTGGTCAATCGGAAACGGATGCAGCTGAGCCGGGAAATGATGCGGGAAGCGGAAAGGATATTGTCGCATCCAAGGACGGTGTCATTGTCTATATGATCACAAGAAAAGGGGTTCCGCAGGTCGCAGTGGGTGATACGGTAGAAAAAGGGCAGATTCTTGTGAGCGGCGCTGTACCCGTCTACAATGAAGATGCGACGGTGCGGAGATACCAGTATTACGAAGCGGATGCGGATATCATGATCACCTATGAAAAGTCCATTTCCGTGCAGCGTAAGACCGCCTGGCAGGAAAAAGAATATTCAGGACGTGAAAAAAGGATCCTGCTTTTTGGCTTTCAGGATAAGGAATGGAATCTTTCTGCCGGAAAAGTAGGTTATGAAACATATGATGTTTCTGGAGAAAAGAAGCAGGTGCAGCTTCTTGACCATTTATATCTCCCTGTTTTTTACGGCGTGAAGTATGCCAGGGAATACAGTTATGTGCCCAAAACGCATACAGAAGAAGAGATGCAGCAGATCATGGAAGAGGAATGGAATAAAATATTGCAGACTTTAGATGAAAAAGGGGTACAAATTATAGAAAAAAATGTTACAATAAATAAGAATAGGGAATTTTGGGTTTTGAATGCCCGTATGCAGTTGATGGAGGAAGCAATACAGACGGTGCCGAATACGACCGAACAGGTCCCTGTTACGGAAAGCGAAGAAGAGGGATTGACAGAATAGCCTATGGATGAATTTACGACCAGAATGGATGTTCCGATGGAACATATGCAGAATCTTTTTGGAGAATATGATGCTTATATCAAGAAGCTTGAAAAGGATTTTCATGTCACAATTGTTAATCGGGACGGTGCAGTAAAGATCAGCGGCCGGCGGACAGATGTGGAGAAGGCCGCGGGTACGATAAAGGAACTCGTCCTTTTATCGGAAAGAGGTACGGTCTTACAGGAACAGAATATTGATTATGCGATAGAACTCGGCAAAGAGAGCAAAGAAGAGATGCTTCTGACCATTGATGAGGACTGTATCTGTCATACGATGAGCGGAAAGCCCGTTAAGCCAAAGACTCTCGGGCAGAAACAATATGTGGATGCGATTCGGAACAATATGATCGTATTCGGGCTGGGCCCTGCGGGAACGGGCAAGACTTATCTTGCAATGGCAATGGCAATTACCGCATTTAAGAATAACGAAGTGAGCCGCATCATTTTAACGAGACCGGCCATTGAGGCAGGCGAGAAACTGGGTTTTCTTCCGGGCGATTTGCAGAGCAAGGTAGACCCATATCTTCGTCCGTTGTATGATGCGCTTTATCAGATCATGGGCGCTGACAGTTTTACGAAAAATATGGAAAAAGGACTGATTGAAGTCGCGCCGCTCGCTTATATGCGCGGGCGGACATTGGATAATGCTTATATTATTCTGGATGAGGCGCAGAACACAACACCGGCACAGATGAAGATGTTCTTAACAAGAATCGGTTTCGGTTCCAAGGTCGTGATCACGGGCGATGCATCCCAGAAAGATCTGGCGCCGGATGCGAAATCGGGGTTGGATGTTGCGGCGAAGGTTCTGGCCAAAATCGAGGATATTGCTTTCTGCAATTTAACGAGTAAAGATGTTGTGCGGCATCCGCTTGTCCAGAAGATTGTCAAAGCCTATGAAAATTACGAGGCAAAAGAGAACAACTACTACAAGAATTACGATAAGAAGCGGCGAGGCAGGAATTTTGAACATGGAAGAAAATAAGGAAATAAATCAGGAATTGAAGAAAGAAACGAATCAGGAAATCAAAAAAGTGATCCTAAGTGATATGGAAGTAGCAGAGAATGTGGAAAACGTGATAAAGAAAGAGGATGAAGAGAACGAAAGAAAGCGAAAAGCATTAAAACGGCTGCATTTTTTCATGATGTTCCTTTTATCGGGCGTGATTGCAGGTATGGGTTCTTTCCTGTATGGGCATAGTACGGAAGAAATCATCTGTAATACGGTCATGGTGATGCTTGGGACAGGCATGGTGATTTTCGCGCTTTTATTCAGTGAGGTAAACGACCTGTATTTTTATGCAAATCAGGGAAAATATGGAAAGTTCGTTCTTTTTTATGTGGCATCGCTTGCGGTGTCTTTAGTCTTTCCATTGCTGCCCGTTTCCTGTTGGCCTTTTCTGGTCGTATTCGTTGTTTTGGGATTGTTCAGCAACAGCATTGCCGGTCTGACTGCCGGGAGCGTCTGCCTGATGCTGCCGATCATGCTGGGGAGCGCCGGGAGCAGCCGGGAGTTCATGTTGTATTTTTTCAGCGGCCTGGTAGGAGTTCTTGTATTCAGCAGACTGGACGAAGACTTTAAAGTGGGGCTTCCTGTTCTGATCTCGTTGGTCTGTCTGACAATCTGTCTCTCGGTGAACATTATTCTTTTTGAGCAGGAAAGGCTTTCCATTTCCCAGTTCACTTTTGTGGCGATCAATCTGATGGTGAATTTTATTCTGTTGCTGATCACACTGAAAATTTTCAATGGAAGCGTGATTCATCGGTACAGGGACAGGTATATGGATTTGAATGATCCGGAATTTCCGCTGCTCGTTCAGTTGAAGGAATTTGATAAGGCGGAATACTATCGGGCGATACATACCGCCTATCTGGGGGACAGGATCGCAAAGCGTCTCGGTATCAATGATGTGGTCGTTAAATCCTGTGGTTATTATCACCGTATCGGTATCTTAAGGGGAGAGAATACATGGGAAAATGTGAAAGAAATCTGTGAAGAATACCGCATTCCGGAAGATACGCGCAAGGTATTGAGGGAATATCTGAACAAAACGGGAAGGGTGGTCGCAAAGGAGACGACAGTGCTGATGTTCGCTGACTGTGTTGTTACGACCATTCTTGGCGAATTTCAGAAAAATCCGAAAGCAGAATTGGATTATAAGAAGATCATCGATAATGTATTCAATCAGAAACTGGAGACCGGCGCTTTAGCGGAGAGCGATATATCCATAGCGCAGATTCGGGAAATGAGAAAGATTTTTAAAGCGGAGCAGTTATATTATGACTTTTTACGTTGAAAATGACACGGATAAGGAATTTTCTTTTTCTATTGAAGAGATTTTTGAGAAGGTTGCGGATGCCGTTCTGGAGATGGAATCCTGCCCATATGAAGTATGTGTTAATCTGCTTTTGACGGATAACGAAGGAATCCGGTCTTACAATAAAGAATACCGCCAAATCGACAAGGAGACGGATGTTCTCTCGTTTCCCAATCTGGATTTTGAACAGGCCGGTGTTTTTTCAATCACAGAAGAAGCGGAGGCTGACTGCTTTGATCTGGACAGCGGGGAATTGATGTTGGGTGATATCATTATTTCGGTGGACAGGATCGAGGCGCAGGCTGCAGCATATGGACACAGCAAACGCCGGGAATTTGCGTTCCTGACGGCTCACAGTATGTTTCATCTGTGCGGTTATGACCATATGACGGAGAAAGAAGCGGCCGTTATGGAGCAGAAGCAGGAGGCGGTTCTGCAGAAACTTGGAATTGTGAGAGAAGACTGAGCAGGAGCAAAGTGATAGAACAGGAAGGCAATAACAATGAAAATACGAAAGAAAGAGGCGGCTTTTAGCGGAGGAAGCATACGAAAGAATAATAGAAACAATCTTGCGACGAACGCGGGAATCGTCACTTATATGCTCGTACTCGGTATGAGGATTCCATTCGCGGGAATCATCGGGGATGCCGGAATCGGTTTGTTTGCCCCGGCCTTTGAACTTTATATGATGGTCATGTTACTATTTAGTTATGGGATTTCCAGAACGATGACGGGACTGATCCGTTACCGTGTCAAAAGAGGGCAATTTAAAAATGCCGACAGGATATTCCATACGGCGCTCAGGCTTTCCCTGCTTTTGGGACTGATTCTTGCATTTGTGCTGGCGGCGGGGGCCGGTTTCCTTTCTGAAACAGTATTTCTGGAAGCGATGAGCAGCCGGGTGATTCTGGCGGCAGCGCCGATTGCGGTGTTGACTGCTGCGGTCAGCGTTTTCAGAGGTTTTTTTAACGGAAATGGCTATGGGCCATTGGTTGCGTGGTCTCAGTATATTGAAAAAATAGTGATGCTGATTGCCGGTATTGTCGGCGGAAAACTTTATTATGGATATGGCCGGAAGGTGGCGGCGCTTTTGAAAAATGATATGCCGGCATATGCGAACGGTGCGTTCGGCGTGATGATAGGCATTATGATAGCAGAACTGATCACATTGATCTATCTGTCAGCGGCATATGCTTTATCTTACGGTTCATGGAAAAGACAGCAGATGCAGGATGCCGGAAGAAGAACAGAGAGCAGCGGAGAAATCGCGGGAATGCTGTTTGGTAACGGGTTACCGATGGTACTTGTCGTTCTGCTTTCCAATAGTTTTATGATGATAGACCAGCGGTTCTTTAATTATTGTATGAACCGAAGGGAAATGGGCGATGTGAAAACGGCCATATGGGGTTCCTATTATGGGAAATATGCGGTGCTGGCGGGAATAGGCGCGGCATTTGCCTGTCTGGCGGTGCATGGCTCCATTGGGAAAATAGCCGCTTCTTACGATAAAGAGGAATACAGGCTGATGCGCGAGCGCATCGGTACTGCGGTCAAAAAAATCTGCGTTACTGCTTTTCCTGCTGCGGTCATGCTGGCCGTACTGGCGGAAAGCTTTGTTACCGGATTGTATAAGGGTGAGAGTGAGCAGGCAGTTCTGGTGCTCAGACAGGGAACGATCGTTATATTCTTTTATGGGATTGCTTATTTGTTCTGTCAATTGATGTTGAAAATGCGCATGCTAAAAGAATTGTTATTCTGCCTTGTTGTTTCCTTTGCAGTTCATATTGTGGCAGCGCTCCTGTTTGTACAAAACGGGCTGCTCGGTGCAGAGGGAATCGTCTATTCCGTCATTCTTTTTACCGGTATTCTGGCGGTCATGGGATTCATTCTTGTGAGCCGGCGGGTCAGCTATAAACAGGAATGGATTTATTCGTTCGCTTTTCCGGCTGCGGCTGCGGCTGTTTCCGGTCTGGCGGCCATGCTGTTGAACAGACTGCTTTTTGCGCTTGTGGGAGCGATACCGACACTTCTGATCAGCTGTCTTGTCGGAACGGTTCTTTATATGATACTGGTCGTCCTGCTTCATGTCGTAAATGAAGGTGAGCTTTCGGAGATGCCTTTTGGCGGCATCTGGATTGCAGTCGGGAGATTACTCGGCGTCTTATGATATTCTTTTAGAAAACGAATGGAAAACTGAATAAATTTAAAAATTTGACTGATACTGATGATAGATGACTTTTGGGAAGGGAAGGCTTACCGGAAATGAAAGTTATAAAACGTATCAGTCTTTTTTTGGCTATGGCAGGAATCATGTTCAGCGCCGGCAGTTATGCGACCCTGAAGGCAGAACAGTTCTTCTATCCGAACAAATATGACAAGGATGGGAAAAATACGGTATCGGAGGAACAGAATGCTTCGCGTGCCGCGGTGAATGGGAGCGGTACGGGCGCTTTCTATCAGGAAGAGGAAAAAGCGAGGGAACAGGTCATTGAAGCTGCGGTCGAGAAGGCGCCCGTGATTACGGCGGATACCATTTATCTGATCGAAGAAGTGAACCTGTCCGATGGAACGATAGTGGAGAAAGAAGAGCCGATTCCGGTGAAATACATCGGGCTGGACAGGCTGGCCTTTATCGAAGAACTGGAAGCATATGACCGGAATCCGGCGCTTTCCGATTTAAAGCTGGGTTTTCAGAATATTGAACTGTCCAGCTTTTCAAAAGACAGAGTAGTCATCTGCAAATATTACAGACCGGAGCCGGAAGAGAAAGGCTTTTATCTGATGGTAGCCGACCATTTTGTCATCGTTTATGAAGAAGACAAAAAGACTATCCATATGAATACGGATATTTTGCTGGAAGGTCTGAGCGAAGAACTGCAGACGGAAATTATCGGCGGAAAGTATATCGAGAATGAGAAGGAACTTTATAATTTTCTTGAGTCTTATTCCAGTTAGTGATATCATAATAAAATGGACAGGAAAATTGCGATTATCGGGGGCGGCGCGGCCGGCATGATGGCTGCCGTTCAGGCGGCGGAGGCGGGGGTCTGCGCAGACCTTTATGAGAGAAATGACAGAGTTGGGAAAAAACTGCTTGCCACGGGAAATGGCAGATGCAACTTTTCCAACAGAGATATGAACAGAGATGCCTATTACGGCAGCGCTGTTTCTTTTTATGAGAAATTTTTTTCGGTGTTCGGCGTTTCAGAGGCGGTTGACTTTTTTGGTCAACACGGAATGCTCATCAAAGACAGGAACGGTTATCTCTATCCACTGTCGGAACAGGCATCGACCGTACTCGATATTTTTCGGTTCGCACTGGAAAATGCGAACATTCATCTACATATGGACAGCAAAGTGAAGGCTCTGTCGAGGGAACGGAGGACGGGTGGTTTTCAGGTGATACTCGATGGGGAAAAAAGGCAGGAGCCGCGCCTTTATCAGGCGGTCATTCTTGCCTGCGGCGGTATGGCAGCGCCAAAGACCGGCTCCGACGGGAACGGCTATGCGCTGGCTGAAAGTTTCGGCCATCATATCGTGGAGCCTGTACCGGCGCTCGTGCAGCTTCAGTGTCAGGGGGATTTCTGGAAAAGCGTAGCGGGAGTCCGCACGGAAGCGGTATTAGAACTTTTTATCGATGGAAGAAAAAGAAGCGCCGTGCGGGGAGAACTGCAGTTGACGGATTATGGCATTTCAGGCATTCCGGTCTTTCAGTTCAGCAGAGAGGCGGCTTATGCGCTTTTATACAAAAAGCAGGTATTGGTAAAGATTGATTTTTTGCCGGATTATGAGGAAAAAGCATATCGGCAGTTCTGGGAGCGCCGCTTTGACACGGGAAGGGAACAGACATTGGAGCAGTTTCTGACAGGGATTTCCAATAAAAAGCTTAATCAGCTCGTCATCAGGCTGGCAGGATGTAAGCCTTCGGATACCGCCGGGCGGCTCCCGGAAGGAAAACGGAGAAAGATTGCGGAACTGTATCGGCATTTCACCGTCACGGTCTGCGCAACGAAAGGATTTGAACAGGCACAGGCCAGCGCCGGCGGCATTTTGGCGGAGGAACTGACGGACAGACTGGAATCGATTTATGCGCCGGGGCTTTTTATGGCGGGAGAGATTATCGATATGGACGGTATCTGCGGCGGCTATAATCTGCAGTGGGCCTGGACGAGCGGTGCCATAGCGGGAAGGGCTGCGGCCAAATATGTCCGCGGTGTCCGTGGACAGGCCATGAAAGGAACAGGGCAGCGTCATGATTAGGATCAGTCAAATAAAAATGCCGGTTTTCCATAAGGAAGAGGCGCTGCCAGAAAAGGCGGCAGAATCATTACATATTGAAAAAAAGGATATTATTTCCTGGAAAATCGCCAAAAAGTCGATAGATGCCAGAAAGAAACCGGATATTTATTTTATTTATACGATAGATGTGGAAGTCGCTGAAGAAGAGAAGCTTTTGCGGCGGCTTAGCAGGAATTTCCGTACAGGAGCGGGAATGCGGGGGATTCAGATTCAGAAGGCAGAGGAAACTTCGTATCATTTTCCGAAAGCCGTGATACCTTCCGATGCCGGACGTCCGGTCATCATCGGAACGGGACCGGCGGGTCTGTTCTGCGGCTATCTGCTGGCGAAGCACGGTTATCGGCCGATTCTGTTAGAACGGGGAAAGGCCGTAGAAGACAGGAAAAGGGACGTGGAATTGTTTTGGGAGACAGGGATGCTGCAGCCGGATTCCAATGTGCAATTCGGTGAGGGCGGCGCGGGCACCTTCTCGGACGGCAAGCTCAATACGCTCGTGAAGGACAGAAACGGCAGAAACAGGGAAGTGCTCAGGATTTTTGCACGGGCAGGAGCGCCGGAAGAGATTCTTTATGAAGCGAAACCGCATATCGGGACCGATTTGCTGATGCGTGTTGTGCGGAATATGCGGGAAGAAATTCTTGCATGGGGAGGAGAAGTTCGGTTTGAAAGCAAAGTAACGGATATTCTGATTGACAGCGGCGCTATACGGGGCGTTGTCATAAACGATATGGAGCGATTGGAAACGGATACAGTCGTGTTGGCAATCGGACACAGTGCACGGGACACTTTCCAGATGCTCTATGAGCAGGCAGTTCCAATGGAAGCGAAGGCGTTTGCGGTAGGACTGCGGGTGGAGCATCCGCGCCGGATGATAGACCGGATACAGTACGGTATGGAAGAGAATCCTTTTTTACAGGCTGCAGATTATAAAGTAACGGCGAAGACGAAAAGCGGAAGAGGGGTATATTCTTTCTGCATGTGTCCGGGCGGCTATGTGGTAAATGCCTCTTCGGAAAAAGGGCGGTTAGCCATAAACGGCATGAGTTATAGCGGGCGGGCCGGCAGGAACAGCAACAGCGCCGTGATCGTTACCGTGACGCCGGAAGATTTTGAAAGCGGTCATCCGCTCTCGGGCATTGCATTTCAGCGGACGCTGGAAGAAAAAGCATATCAGATCGGTCATGGCAGCATACCGGTGGAACGTTACGGCGATTTTAAGAAAGCGGTGACAGGAAAAGAACCGGAACCTTCCAGGATTTTGCAGGAATACCCCGATTTTGCCCCGGAACATAAAGGCGGCTATCGCGTTATACCCGCAGAAACGGATATGCATCCGTTTCTGCAGGCGAAAACGGGCCATTGCCCGTTTTCGCCTGTGCACTCAATCCTGCCGGCGCCCCTGAATCTTGCCTTTATAGAAGGAATGGAACAGTTTGGCCGGAAACTGCCCGGTTTTCAGGACAGCGGCGTGTATGTATCGGGTGTGGAGAGCAGGACTTCTTCTCCTGTGCGGATTCGCCGGGACGAGACCGGACAGTCCACAGTCAGAGGTCTTTATCCATGCGGCGAAGGCGCGGGATATGCGGGCGGCATTACTTCGGCGGCGATGGACGGTATCCTGATCGCGGAAAAGATTGCGGAGCGATATGCTGAAAAACATTGAGAACATTTTTCAAAATATAGAATGGAGCGTTTACGATGTCAGATTTAAGAGAAATGATGAAAGATAAGAAGAGGATCGTGATCAAGATCGGTTCTTCTTCTTTGCAGCATGCAGAAACAGGGGATCTGGATTATACGAAACTGGACGTGCTCGTTCGGGAACTGTGCGACCTGCGGAATCAGGGAAAAGATGTGGTGCTCGTTACATCGGGTGCGATCGCGGTCGGCAGGAAGGCTGTTTTCATCAAAGATGAAAAAGAAGATAACCCGATTGCGGTCAAGCAGGCCTATGCGGCGGTCGGTCAGGCAAGGCTCATGATGACATACCAGAAGATTTTTGCGGAATATAATCAGGTGGCGGCACAGATTTTAATGACAAAGAATACGATCGTGGATAATCTGAATCGTTTCAATGCGCAGAATACCTTCGCGGAGCTGTTCAAACTTGGCGTTATTCCAATCGTGAACGAGAATGACACGGTCGCTACTTATGAGATTGAAATCGGTGATAACGATACCCTGTCCGCTATAGTGGCATCCCTCGTCAAAGCAGATTTATTGATTCTTTTATCGGATATCGACGGTCTGTATACGGACGATCCGCGGAAAAACCCGGATGCGCAATATATAGAGGTGGTGGAAAAACTGACGGACGACTTGATGGAAATGGGAAAAACTTCTACCGGAAGCGATTCCGGTACCGGCGGTATGAATACGAAGTTACAGGCTGCAAAAATTGCAGGCAGTACGGGCGTTGATATGATCATCGCCAACAGTAAAGATATCAAAGTAATCCACAGACTGCTGTCCGGCCAGAAAATCGGGACACTTTTCCTGGCGGATCCGGATGAGAATTTTGATCTGCCGTTGTATGTGCAGCAGATGCACAGGGAATGAAGATTTTCTAAGGCGTCGAAAGACGCCGCCTAAGAAAATCTAATCATTCCCGGCAGAATGTCCGGTCGGACATTCTGCGAGGCTGGGCGGAAGGAAAAATGGGGAGGAAGAGAATGAATGGTAATGGAATAGAAGCGATGATTCAAAGGATCAATGAGTTGTATCATAAGTCGCAGGCGGAAGGGTTGACGGATGCGGAGAAAAAGGAGCAGGCAGAGCTTCGAAGAGCTTATGTGGCGAATGTCAGGAATAACCTGAAAAGCCAGCTCGATAATATCTCCATTGTGGAAAAGGATGGGACGATAACGAATCTTGGTGAAAAGCATAACCAGGCGGACAGTTCACAGGAATAGAAAGGAATACTGGAAAAGAAACACTGATGGAAGAGAAGAAGAGGCTTAGAAGGCAGATTTTGGCGCTGCGGGATGCAATGCCGGCAGATGAGCGGGAGGAGAAGAGCCGGAAGATTACGGAAACACTGGTATCAATGCCGTTTTATGGAGAAGCGGATTGTATTATGACTTATGTAAACTATAAAAGCGAAGTCAATACGACTGACTTGGTCAATAAGGCTTTGGCGGACGGAAAGCGGGTCTTTGCGCCGAAAGTATCCGGAGAAACAATGGAATTTTATCAACTGACCGGAATGGAAGACTTACAGGAAGGATATAAGGGAATCAGGGAGCCGGTTTCCGGAAGGATATTTGATGCGGAAACGGCCGCTGACCATACGCTTATGCTGATGCCGGGGGCTGTTTTTGATGAGCAGTGTCATCGTATCGGTTATGGGAAGGGATTTTATGATAGATATTTAAAGCGTCTATTGGAAACGGGAATCTCTGTCCGGACGCTTGCTTTGTGCTATGAATGTCAGGTCTTGTCGGAAATACCGTTTGAAGGGCATGATGTCAGACCACAGGCAATTTTGACAGAGATGCGGTTCAGAAGGCATCCGGATAGAACGGATTGAGATAAATCGAGAAAGGAACAGGGGGCATAACGATGAATAATTTGGAAGAACTGGGAAAAAGAGCGACAGAAGCGAAGTATAGATTACAGACGTTGTCTGCCGAAAGGAAGAATGAGGCGTTACAGGCGGTTGCAAAAGCTTTTTTGGCAAGAAAACAGGAAATGCTTTCTGCCAATGAGAAAGATTTGAAAATTGGGGAAGAAAACGGCATGCACCCTGGTCTGCTCGACAGACTCAGACTGACGGATGAGCGGATTTGCGGGATGGCGGATGGTCTGATGGAGATTACGGAGCTTTCTGATCCGATTGGGGAGATATTGGATCGTTTTGACAGGCCAAATGGGCTGCACATTACCAAACTGCGCGTTCCGTTCGGTGTTATCGGTATCATTTATGAGTCCAGGCCGAATGTTACGGCGGATGCTTTTGGATTGTGTTTTAAGACCGGCAATGCGGTCATCTTAAAAGGCGGGAAGGATGCGATTCATTCCAATATTGCGATTTCCGATATCATTCGGGAAACTTTGGAGCAGGAGGGCATCGTGAATGATGCCATTCAGCTGATCACGGATACGGACAGACAGACGACGAATGAGTTCATGAAGCTGAACCGGTATGTGGATGTGTTGATTCCGAGAGGCGGAGCCGGACTGATCCGCGCCGTTGTGGAGAACAGTACGATTCCGGTCATTGAGACCGGAACGGGGAACTGCCACATCTATATCGATGAGGATGCGGATATTGCGAAAGCGGTCCCGATCATCATCAATGCCAAAACACAGCGCATCGGAGTCTGTAATTCCTGTGAATCGCTCGTTATCCATGAGAAAATTGCGGATAGGTTTCTTCCTGCGCTCGCAGACGCTCTGCGGGAGAAAAATGTGGAGATGCGGGGCGATGAGCGGGTAAGAAAGCTGATTCCCGACTGTCTATGCGCAACGGAGGAAGATTATGGGACGGAATATCTGGACTATATTATTTCCATGAAAACAGTTTCCTGTCTGGAAGAGGCGATTGCCCATATAAACCGCTATACGACCCGCCATTCCGATGCCATCATTACGGAAAATGAAGAGCATGCCCAATCATTCTTACAGGGAATCGATTCGGCTTGTGTTTATGTCAATGCGTCTACCAGATTTACTGACGGGTTTGAGTTCGGTTTCGGTGCGGAAATCGGAATCAGTACCCAGAAGCTTCATGCGAGAGGCCCTATGGGACTGAAAGAATTGACCACATATAAATATACAATTGTCGGAGATGGACAGACAAGACCGTAAGTATGGGGAAATTTTGTATTTTCGTTTTTCTTTTCGAAATTGTTTGAAAAATTAGGAGTTTTAGGAGTTTTTCGCAAATAAAATATTTTTTTTCGCACAGTCCTATGATATAATAAATAAATACTAACAGGAAAACGGGGAGAGATGCTTATGACGGACAAAGAAAAGAAAGAAACGAGAACGAAGAAAAAGGGTTTGGGGATTCTGCCTAAAATGGTATTGATGTGTTCTTTGCCAATGATCATTTTGGAAGTTGTAATTACGGTATATGCCATCAATGCGCTGCAGGATGGTATGAAATCAGAAGCTTTTAACGGGCTGAACAATGTGTGCCAGTCTGTTGCGGCGGCTTATGAAGCGGTCGATCCCGGCGATTACCGTTTAGAAGGGGATGTGCTTTACAAAGGTGATTATTGTGTAACGGAAAATGTAGCGGTCATTGACAGCTTTACCGAAGATTCAGATGTTTCCGTTACATTGTTCTATGGGGATACGAGGAGCGCCACTTCTCTGATCGACAAGGAAACAGGAAACCGGATTGTTGGTACGAAAGCTTCCGATGTGGTGATAAGTACTGTTTTACAGGGCGGAAAGGATTACTATACGGATAAAATCGCAATCAACGGTGAGAATTACTATGCTTATTATAAGCCGGTAAAGAATGACGGAGGGCAGATTGTCGGTATGGTATTTGCCGGACGGCCGAGCGCTGATGTGGATGCGGTCATTATCAGGCAGACAGCCAGTATCGGAGGAATCGCGGTCGTTATCCTGCTGATATCTATTGTTATCTGTACACTTCTTGTAAAGGGAATCGTGCGCGTTGTGCTTCATGCCGAGGGCTTGCTGGCAGGAATTGCTGACGGCCAGTTGAAAATACAGTTAAACGGCAGTGCAGCAAAGATCGGCGAATCAGCCAGGAACAGAACGGATGAAATCGGTATGATGGTCTCATCCATGTATGAACTGGTAGAAAAGCTGCAGAGCATGGTGATGAGTATTAAGAAAACAACGGAAAATCTGATGCAGTCGGGAGATTCTCTGGAATCTATGGCATCGCAGACGAGCACGACGGCGGATGAAATCAGTCATGCAGTTGAAGATATTTCCAAAGGTGCGGTAACGCAGGCGGAAGATATCGAAGCGGCGACGACTCAGGTCACGAATATCGGAGAGATGATTGAGCAGATTGTAAACGGTGTCAAAGGATTGGATGAAGTATCTTTGAACATCAAAAAAGCAGATGATGAATCCGAGCAGATCATCAGTGAATTGAGCATTTCCAATGACAGAACGATCGATGCGATTCAGAAAATCGGTGCGTCTGTGCGCACGACAAATGAATCGGTCGGAAAAATACAGGAGGCAATCAATCTGATCACGGCGATTGCCAGTGAAACAAGCCTGCTTGCATTGAATGCGAGCATTGAAGCTGCAAGAGCAGGAGAAGCCGGAAGGGGATTTGCAGTAGTAGCTTCTCAGATTTCCAAATTGTCGGAAGATTCCAATAATTCGGCAAAGACGATTGAAGACATCATTACGCAGCTTTCCGCAGACTCGGAGGCATCGGTCCAGATTATGACTGAGGTCGGAGAAATCATTAATGAACAGCAGCGCAAGCTGGATGAGACGAAGAATAAGTTCAAGGATGTCAGTAAAGGCATTGAAATTTCGATGTCAGAAACAGAGAAGATTTATGAGCAGACCAAAGAATGTGATCAGGCAAGAGCCCATGTAACGGATGTCATCCAGAATCTGTCCGCTGTTGCACAGCAGAATGCGGCATCGACGGAAGAGACCAATGCAGCGATGCAGGAGTTGAATGCAACGATTAATCTGCTTGCCGAGGCTGCAAAAGATTTGAAGGATATTGCGGAAGAACTTGAAGAGGATGTTTCTTTCTTTAAAGTTTAGGTCTGGGGGTTAGAATGAACGACGAATTAAAGATGTCCGTATCTCCGATTTGTACGAAAGATGGAAAAAAATATGCTTTTGTGTCTTTTACAGACGGAAAACGGACTGCGGAAGGGAAAATTCCCGACTGTAAAATTACCGCCTGCGACGGCTTTGACAAAGATGAGGTCGTACAGCTGGAAGACTATATGAGCCGGGAACTGCCGCAGTTAAAGAAAATGGCGGCAGGAATCGATATCATGAGAAATTTTATGGATGGTGCAAAAATATAGCAAACATGCGCCGTAAGGCACACGAAAAAGAGCGGAAGCCCCACAGTGAGGGGAACCGCTCTTTTTCGTTAAAAAGTAAACGAAGTTTTTTGTAGAAAAATGAGAGGGAGAACGGTATAATAATAGAAATGTCTCCAATGGGAGCCATATCTAATAGAAGTGGCTTCAATGGAAGCTGTTTCTAATGAGGTAAAAGGCAGAAAGTTATAAGAATACAAAAGTACAGGGGGTTTTATATGAGCAGATTAGAAATTGCATCACCAAACCGCGCCAGAATTGTTATGGAGGGCCTCTATAAGGATTTGGAGCGTAGAATTGAATCAAGCCCGCCGGGACTCTGCCCGGTGGATATGTCGAGAGCTTTTCTTGACCTGTGCCATGCGCAGACTTGTGGAAAGTGCGTACCGTGCCGTATCGGTCTTGGACAATTGAGCCATTTCATCGAGGATGTCCTGAATGGTAAGGCGACAATGGAAACATTGGATATTATGGAGCAGACAGCGCTTTCCATTATGGAGTCGGCGGACTGCGCCATCGGATATGAAGCAGCCAATATGGTATATAAGGGATTGATCGGTTATCGGGATGATTACATAGGCCATATTCAGAACAATCGTTGTACCTGTACCTATAACCAGCCGGTATCCTGCGTATCGCTATGTCCGGCACATGTGGATATTCCGGGCTATATTGCGCTTGTCGGCGAGGGAAGATATCAGGATGCTATCCGCCTGATTCGGAAGGACAATCCTTTTCCGACGACCTGCGGCTTTATTTGTGAGCATCCCTGTGAAGCGAGATGCCGAAGAAATATGGTAGACGATTCCGTCAATATACGCGGGCTCAAACGGGTAGCAGCTGATTTTGCCGGTGAAGTAGACCCGCCGGCATGTGCACCGAGTACCGGAAAGCGGGTGGCAGTTCTCGGCGGCGGCCCCGGCGGTTTGAGTGCAGCTTATTATTTGCAGCTTATGGGGCATCAGGTGACGGTCTATGAAATGCTTCCCGAACTGGGCGGCATGCTGCGTTACGGCATCCCCAATTACCGCCTGCCGAAGAACCGGCTGGACGAGGATATCAGGAGCATCCTGAAAACAGGCGTCGAGGTAAAACACGGCCTGAAGATCGGACAGGATATCACCATTCAGGAACTGCGGGAACAATATGATGCCGTCCTCATTACCATCGGTGCGAGCACCGATAAGAAGCTCGGACTGGAGGGAGAAGATGCGGAAGGCGTATTGTCTGCGGTCCAGTTCCTCAGGAATGTCGGCAAGCATGAGATCATGGACCTGACCGGAAAAGAAGTCGCGGTCATCGGCGGCGGAAATGTTTCCATGGATGCGGTGCGGACTGCAAAACGTCTGGGTGCAAAGAAAGTAAGTATTGTATACAGAAGAAGAATGTCCGATATGACGGCGCTGCGCGGTGAAATCGACGGTGCCATTGCGGAAGGAATCGAACTTCAGACATTGAAAGCGCCATCATCGATTGCAGTCGATGAGAAGAATCATGTAAAAGGCATATATGTAACGCCGCAGATGGTGAGCGCGATACGGGACGGCCGGGCGAGCATCAAACCTACCGGAGAAGAGGATATATACATTCCATGTGATGTGCTCATCAAGGCCATCGGACAGAATATTGAGACGCGGCATTTTGAAGAAGCCGGTATTCCGGTGGCGCGCGGCCGGATTGTTACCAAGCGTTCGGGTACGTTTGCCAATATGCCAGGTGTCTTTGCGGGCGGTGACTGTGCGAGCGGTCCGGCATCTGTTATCAGCGCGATCGCGGCGGCAAAAGTCGTCGCGGCCAATATTGATGAATATCTCGGATACCGCCATGAAATATCCTGCGATGTAAAAATCCCTGAACCGCACCTGAATGACAATTCTCCCTGCGGAAGAGTCAATCTGACAGAGCGGGAGGCATGCGAAAGAATCTGTGATTTTGAAGGCGTAGAGAACTGCATGACCGAAAAAGAGGCGAAACAGGAGGCGAGTCGCTGTTTGCGCTGCGACCATTTCGGATATGGCATATTTAAAGGAGGCAGAGAGACATTATGGTAAATCTTACGATAGACGGAAAACAGATAACAGTGGAAGAGAATACGACCATTATGGAGGCTGCCGCACAGAACGGGATTCCCATTCCCAAACTCTGCTACTTGAAGGGCATCAACGAAATAGCCGCCTGCCGCGTATGTGTCGTGGAGCTGGAAGGTAAGGACCGATTGATCACTTCCTGCAATAATGTGGCGGAAGAAGGAATGGTCATTTATACGAACAGCCCGAAAGTCCGCAGGAACAGACGGACAACGGTGGAACTGATCTTATCGCAGCACGACTCCCACTGTGTAAGCTGTGGGAGGAGCGGCAACTGCAGCCTGCAGAGCGTGGCGAATGATTTGAACATTATTGATATTCCGTTCAAGATGGAAATCGGAAAACAGGCCTGGGATAAACAGTTCCCCCTGATTCGGGATTCGTCCAAATGTATCAAGTGTATGCGTTGTGTACAGGTATGCGATAAAGTGCAGGGACTTGGTATCTGGGATGTGGAAGGAACGGGTATATGGACGACTGTCAATGTGGCGGGGCATAAGAACATCAGCGAAGCGGACTGTTCGCTGTGCGGCCAGTGCATTACCCATTGTCCGGTAGGCGCGCTCAGAGAACGTGACGATACGGAAAAAGTATGGGAAGCCATTGCAGATAAAGAAAAAATTGTTGTTGTACAGGTGGCGCCGGCGGTGCGTGCAGCCTGGGGAGAAGAACTCGGTCTGAAGGAAGAAGATGCAAGTATCGGTAAGATTCTGGACGCCCTGAAAAGAATGGGTGTGGATTATGCGTTTGATACGACCTTTTCCGCAGACTTGACGATCATGGAAGAGGGAAATGAATTTCTGAAGCGGTTTACGGCGGGTGAACTGAAAGAACGGCCGATGTTCACTTCCTGTTGTCCCGGCTGGGTTCGGTTCATCAAATCCCAGTTTCCTCATATGATCGGACAGCTTTCCACGGCTAAATCGCCGCAGCAGATGTTCGGTGCCGTGATGAAAACTTATTTTGCCGAAAAAATCGGCGTTTCACCGGAACAGATCTTTACGGTATCCGTCATGCCCTGCGTTGCCAAGAAAGGGGAACGGGAGATGGAACTGTTCTATGAAGAGTATGCCGGACATGATATCGATGTCGTCATTACGACAAGAGAACTCGTGAAAATGATTCGCTCCGCCCATATCAGCCCGGATACACTGGAGGATATCGAGAGCGACAGACCCATGCAGCAGGGCTCCGGTGCGGGGGTTATTTTCGGCGTTACGGGCGGCGTTATGGAGGCAGCGCTCCGCACAGCCTATTATCTGTTGAAAAAAGAAAACCCGCCGGCCGATGCTTTCAAGGCGGTAAGAAGTCCGGCTTTCCAGGCAAATGACGGTGTGGCGGAAGCAGACTTCAACATCGATGATATCACCGTAAAAACAGCTGTTGTCAGCGGTCTTGGCAATACAAGAGAACTGCTCGGAAAAATTGAGCGCGGCGAAGTGCACTATGATTTCGTGGAAGTAATGGCCTGCCCGGGCGGTTGTGTCGGCGGCGGCGGCCAGCCTATTCATGACGGTGAGGAACTGGCGTTTGAACGGGGCAGGAAACTTTATCGTCTGGACGAGAATGCGGCAATCCGTTTCTCCCACGAAAATCAGGATATTCTGCAGATGTACGAAGAATTTTTTGAGGCGCCGCTTTCCCATAAGGCACATACATTGCTCCATACGGAACATAAGAGGCAGGAGGATGAGGTATAAAAACTTGCTTTGTTGTCCGGTTTGTGGTAAATTCTTAAATAAGTTGAAAAATTGCAGATTTTTCATAGACAAATTTATTTGTGCAAGTAGAGTGAGAATGAGGTATACAGGTTGAAGAAGTTTAGAGGACTTGTTTTGTGTCTGGCATGCGCTCTGTTTCTAATGGGATGCGGGGAAGATGAAGCATTGGATGCTTATCAGGCAGATATGGAAACATTTTTTGCGCATATCGCGGAGTTCGATGAGAATATAAATGCGATTGATACAGGCCAGGAAGATTATGTGGCGCAATTGTTGGAATATCTGGATGCGTTGGATGCAGAAGTGGCATGGATGGCAGAACTTGAAGTGCCGGAACAGTTTTCGGTGGTAGACAATCTCGCTGACGAAGCGAGTGAAAACATGAGGCAGGCGGTCTCGTATTTTCATATGGCCTACGAAGCGGAAGAATTTAACCCTAATTATGAAGAAGCAGCAAGGGAATATTATCAAAGAGCTAATATCAGACTCCAGTATATTGTCATGCTGCTTCACGGAGAGATTCCGGAAGGAGAAGGCATCACCTATACGGAAGAAGACAATAGTATTTTTGGTGACGGTTATCTGAATAAATCGGATGATGATTCGGAAGACGACACCGGAGAAGATACAGGTGATGGTACAGAAGGAACGCAAGAATAAGCAAGAAGGAGAGCGCATAGCAGCATGACAAAACAGGCTTTTATGGATTTGATCAAAGAAACACCGATTTTTCTGGATGGAGCGACGGGGTCCAATCTTCTGAAAAGAGGAATGCCGGCCGGCGTCTGCCCGGAAAAATGGATATTGGAACATCGGGAAGTTCTGATCGGCCTTCAAAGAGAATTTGTAGAGGCCGGCAGCAACATCCTCTATGCACCGACTTTTTCCGCGAACCGGATTAAATTGAAGGAATATGGTCTGGAAGAGCAGATTCGGGAAATGAATCATCAGCTGGTGGCGGTATCCAGAGAAGCCGCCGGGGGAAAGGCCCTTGTCGCAGGTGACCTTACGATGACCGGCGAGCAGCTTGCGCCGATGGGGAAGATGGATTTTGAAGAACTGATTTCCATCTATAAAGAACAGATTGGTTATCTTGTGGAAGCCGGCGTCGATCTGCTCGTTGTCGAAACGATGATGAGCTTACAGGAAACGAGAGCGGCGCTCATTGCGGCAAAGGAAACCTGTGACCTGCCGGTCATGACAACGATGACTTTTGAAGCGGATGGCAGGTCTTTATACGGGACGGATGCCGTGACCGCGGCGGTCGTTCTGGAAAGTCTGGGTGCGTCGGCAATCGGCGCTAATTGTTCCACAGGGCCGGATAAGATGACAGAGATCATACGGGCGATGGCGGATGCAACGACGATTCCGGTCATTGCGAAACCGAATGCGGGACTTCCTTTCTTAGACGAAAACGGTCAAACGGTTTATGATATGGAAGAAGCGGAATTTGCGGACGGCATGAAACTGCTCGTGGAAGCGGGCGCTTCCATTGTTGGCGGATGCTGCGGCACTACGCCTTCTTATATTCAGGCGGCCAAAGAAGCCGTCGGCACAATGCAGATTCGGCATAGGGAGCCAGGCACACTGCGGTATCTGACGAGCGAGCGGAAAACGGTCGCTTTTGGGCTGAACGATAATTTTATGATTATCGGCGAGCGCATCAATCCGACCGGTAAACTGGCCGTTAAGAAGAAGCTGCAGGCCGAACTTCGGGAAGGAACAATGGAAATGGTATCAACCCTGGCGGAAGAGCAGGAAGCCTGTGGTGCGAGTATCCTGGATGTTAATGTGGGAATGGGCGGTATCGATGAAAAAGCGATGATGCTTCGGGCTGTTGAGACAGTGTCCGGCCTTACGAGCCTGCCTCTCTCTATCGATTCAAGCCATGTGGATGTCATCGAGGCGGCACTCAGGAGATATCCGGGAAGAGCGCTGATCAATTCCATTTCTTATGAAAAAGTAAAATTTGAATCTCTTTTACCGATTGCGAAAAAATATGGCGCAATGTTCATTCTGCTTCCGCTGTCGGATGCGGGACTGCCGGAAAATCTGCAGGAAAAAATAGAGATTATCGAGAAAATACAGAAGCGTGCCTTTGAACTTGGCATGCGTAAAGAAGATATTATCGTGGACGGGCTGGTGGCGACGGTGGGCGCCAATAAGACAGCCGCCATCGAGACATTGGAGACAATACGGTACTGCAAAGAGAATGGACTTGCGACGACCTGCGGTCTGTCCAATATTTCTTTCGGACTGCCAGAGCGCAGTTATGTGAATACGGCTTTTCTGACGATGGCGATTCAGGCGGGCCTTACAATGGCAATCGCGAATCCTTCTCAGGAACTGCTCGTCAGCCTTGCCTTTGCTTCCGACCTGCTTTTGAATAAAGAGGGTGCGGATATCCGTTACATCAATCTGATGGAAGCGGTGAAAGAAAAGAGAGAGGCCATGGGCGAAACAACGGTAAAGCCCACGGGCATTCCGATTGCCGGGAAGAAAGCAGAAGTACAGAACAATGGCTCGATTTTGGAGAAGCTGCGCGCCGATGTCCTGAAAGGAAACATAAACGGAATCGCTGCGGATACAAAGCAGGCGGTGGAAGAGGGAAACGAGCCCAAGAAACTGCTGGATGACGTTCTGCTTCCGGGTATCAATGAAGTAGGTGAACTTTTTGATAAGGGAACCTATTTTCTGCCCCAGCTCATTGCGAGCGCGGAGGCAATGAAAGCTTCGATTGAATATCTGGAGCCACTTCTCATGGAAGATAATACCGGAAAAGAAATGCCGACGGTCGTTATCGCTACCGTAGAGGGCGATATTCATGACATCGGCAAGAATCTTGTCGCACTGATGTTAAAGAATTACGGTTTCCATGTCATTGACCTTGGCAAAGATGTTCCGAAAGAGAAGATTATAGAGGCCGCAGTCGAACACAATGCGCAGATTATCGCGCTTTCGGCGCTGATGACAACGACCATGCAGCAGATGAAACATGTCATCGCGTATGCGAAAGAAAAAGAAGTGGATGCGAAGATCATCATTGGCGGAGCTGTCATCACACAGGAATATGCGGACGAAATCGGTGCGGACGGCTACTCGAAGGATGCGGCGGATGCGGTGAAACTGGCACAGCGCATAGTGTGAGAAGAACTTCTAAGGCTTGCACCAATGGAGTGCTTATGTTTCACCTAAAGGTGAAACGCCAAGAAGTTCTACGATTTGCCAGAGGCAAATCTTTCTCACACGAAAGAACGCCTGAAATACGGCGTTCTTCCTGAAAACTATGGATAGAGGATGGAGGATTATTATGATAGGTGCGGATGCAATCGTAAAATGTCTGGAAGAAGAAGGCGTAGAATATGTATTTGGTTATCCGGGTGTCGCAATTTGCCCGTTTTATAACAGTATTCTGGAGTCGGATATCAAGACCATTCTGATTCGAACGGAACAGAATGCTGCTCATGCGGCCAGCGGTCTTGCACGGGTGAGCGGGAAGGTCGGTGTCTGTGCGGTCACTTCCGGCCCTGGTGCTACCAATGTGATCACCGGCATAGCGACCGCTTTTGCCGACAGCATCCCGCTTGTCTGTATTACAGGGCAGGTCAACAGCGAACTGATCGGTTCCGATGTATTTCAGGAAGCGGATATCACAGGCGCGGTGGAATCCTTTGTAAAATACAGCTATCTCGTCAAAGATGTGAACGATATTCCGAGAATCTTTAAAGAGGCTTTCTATATTGCAAATTCCGGACGGAGAGGCCCGGTTTTAATTGACGTACCGATCGATATCCAACGCGCCGCTTTGAAGAAGTTCGCATATCCCGAAACGGTGAACTTGCGTACTTATAAACCGACTGTCAAGGGTCATGCCGTTCAGATCAAAAAGGTCATCGGAGAACTGGCGAAGGCAAAGCGTCCGATCATCTGTACGGGGGGCGGCGTGCTGCTTAGCGGAGCGCAGGAAGAACTGCGTGCTTTTGCCGAAAAATACAGCATTCCGGTCGTTTCGACTATGATGGGCATTGGCGTTATGCCGACGAAACATCCTATGTATTACGGAATGGTCGGCAACAACGGAAAGCCCTATGCCAACCGGGCGATGAATGAATCCGACCTTCTTATTATGGTCGGTGCGAGAGTGGCGGACCGCGCAGTCAGCCAGCCGGATTTGATTACCGAGAATAAAATTCTGGTGCACATTGATGTGGACCCGGCGGAAATCGGAAAGAACGTAGGCGCTTCCATTCCGCTCGTAGGCGATGCGAAACATATTTTCGAAGATATTGCCAAAGAAGAATTTACCTGTGAACATGAAGAATGGATCACAACGTTGAATCATTACCGGGATACGATGGGCAAAAAGAGAAATCCCAATCCTGACTATGTGGACCCCGCGGAGTTTATCCGTCTGTTATCCGAGCAAATGGAAGATGATGCCGTTTATGTAGCGGATGTAGGACAGAACCAGATATGGTCGTGTTCTTATCATATCGTGAAGAACGGAAGATTTTTGACGACCGGCGGTATGGGAACGATGGGCTATTCGATTCCGGCCGCCATGGGTGCGAAGCTGGCATGCCCGGGAAGACAGGTCGTTGCGGTGTGCGGCGACGGCTCTTTCCAGATGTCCATGATGGAGCTTGCTACCATGCGTCAGTTCCATGTGCCGGTGAAAATTATTGTTCTGAAGAACAATTACCTCGGCATGGTAAGGGAATTTCAGCATTATAACTACAAGGACCATTATTCTGTCGTAGATCTGTCGGGCAGTCCGGATCTGGAAAAACTGGCAATGGCCTATGATATGAAATTCATGCGGCTTTTTACAATGGAAAATGTGGAAGCTGCCATTGCGGAATTTCTGGCGCAGGATGAATCCGTGTTGATGGAATGTGTTATTGATCCGATGGATCTCGTCTAGGCTAGCGTGAGAAGAGCTTCTAGAGCTCATACAGCTAAAGCCTGGTTCCCAGGCTTGGCTGTTTCGCTAAGAAGTTCTACGACTTGCGAAGCAAGTCTTTCTCACGCTGGAGAATGCCTAAAAAGCGGCATTCTCCCTTGAGAAGCGGCGTTTTTCCATGAGATGTGACATTCTTCCTGAAGAGGGACTGTGTCATGTAGTTTGCGTATTATGAATGGAGGTTCATGATGAAAAAGATATATTCGGTATTGGTGGAAAACAGGTCGGGTGTGCTTTGTAAGGTTGCCGGTCTGTTTTCCCGGAGAAGCTACAATATTGATTCGCTTGCGGTCGGAGAGACCGACGACCCGGCTGTTTCCTGCATGACAATCGTAAGCAGCGGCGATGAGCGGACGATTGAGCAGATTGAAAAGCAGCTCAACAAAAAACTGGATGTCATCAAAGTAAAGACTTTTGATGAAACAGCCAGCGTCAGCAGAGAATTGATGTTAATTAAAGTAAAATATAACAAGGGCAACAGACGGGATATCATGGAGACCTGTGAGATCATGAAGGCCGATATCGTCGATATGTCCAAAAATCTGATGATCATCCAGATTTGTGACGTACCGGAGAAGACCAATCTGTTGATCAAAATGCTGCAGTCGGTCAGCGTTGTGGAAGTTGCAAGGACCGGAACATTGGCATTGCCAAAGTGTATGGATACGGAATAATGCAAGGCGCATAGAAAATGAAAAAACATGGACTTACTACGACAAGAATTATTATGTTAGGTTTTCTGGCAGGAGCGTTCCTCGGTATGCTATGCCTCATGCTCCCGATCAGTGTGAAGCCCGGGCAGAAAGTGGATTTTTTTGATGCGTTGTTCGTTGCCATGTCCAGTATCTGTGTTACCGGATTATCGACTGTCAATATCGGACAGACTTTTTCCGGATTCGGACAGATTGTACTGTTGTTCCTGATTCAGTTCGGCGGCCTTGGGATCGTGACTTTCACAACGATTGTGCTGTGTCTGTTCCGCCGCAGGATTACGCTGTCCGACAGAATGCTGATTCAGAGCGCCTACAATCTGGACACCCTTTCGGGGCTTGTAAAGCTGACGATGAAGATTTTGAAGGTAACACTCTGTCTGGAGGGACTGGGGGCCGTCGGGTATGCTTTCGTATTCATTCCACAGTTTGGCGTAAAGGGAATCTGGTACAGCATTTTTCATGCCGTATCCGCCTTCTGTAACGCGGGAATCGACCTGCTCGGCGGGAACAGTTTCTGTCAGTATGAAGATAATGTAATTATTAATATTACAACGATTTTCCTGATTATTGTCAGCGGTCTTGGATTTCCGGTATATTGGGAAATCATACGGGTGGCTTCTGCGCATCTTGGAAAAAATAAAAATACGAATGGGCGTAAAATGAATCTTCATACAAAACTGGTCATTTGTGCTACGATTGCGCTGATCTTAACAGGGGCGGTACTGACACTGTTATTTGAATACAATAACCCGGATACGCTGGGGAAAATGAATATGCCGCAGAAACTGATGGCGTCGCTTTTTCAGTCCGTCACGTTGCGTACAGCCGGTTTTGCGACGATTTCGCAGGAGTATTTCCGGCCTGCATCCTGCATGGCATATTTAATTCTGATGTTTATAGGCGGCTCACCTGCCGGAACAGCGGGGGGCATCAAGACCGTAACGGTAGTCCTGCTCTTGGCCTCCATGTTTGCCAATATCAGAGGGAAAAAGGATGTTGTCGTATTGAATCGGAAAGTATCGGATGATACGATCAGAAGATGTGTTGCGATTGCCGTATTCAGTTTATCGACGCTGTTTCTGCTGACGATGGTGCTTCTTGCCGTTTCGCAGGGCAATTTTCTGGATACTTTATATGAGATGACATCCGCGATTGCAACAGTCGGCTTATCGAGAGGGCTGACGGGGGTGCTGAATCCGATTGGGAAACTCATTGTTACCCTTACGATGTATCTGGGACGGATTGGCCCGATTACACTGGCGCTTGCTTTTAACAGCCGCAGGCCGATGGAAGATGTTACTTATGCGGAAAGCAAGGTCATCATCGGATAAAGATGACTGCAATTGACCGCAGACTTGCAGGCAGAAAAAGGATATGGTTACAGGAATATCACAGGTCGAGAGAAGGACACGGTTATTATCATGAAGAAGAATACACAGAAAGAATATATCGTTATCGGGCTCGGACGGTTCGGGAACAGTGTGGCGAAGCAGCTGGAGGCAAATGGGTGCAGGGTGCTCGCTATCGACCGTCTGGAAAAACGGGTGAATCAGATTGCCGACTATGTGACGCTTGCCATGTGCGTTGATGTTGCGAACGAGGAAGCGTTGAAAGAATTGGGCGGCAGAAATTTTGACGGGGCTATTATTTCCATTGGCCACAGCCTGGATGCTTCGGTATTGGCTGCAATCTGGGCCAAAGAACAGGGCATCAAAAAGGTCATTGCCAAGGCATATGATGAGATGCAGGGAAAAATCCTGACAAAGCTCGGAGTCGATGAAATCGTTTATCCGGAAAAGGAGATAGGTGTCCACTTGGCGAATAATCTGGCATTTAATAACCTTTTCGATGCCATTGAGTTGTCAGCAGAATATTCTATTGCGGATGTTCATGCACTGCGCAGCTGGGTCGGTAAAGATTTGATCGAGCTGAACCTGCGTAAGAAATATGGCGTGAATGTCGTTGCGATTGAACGGAACGGTGTATTGCTCGTCAACCCCCCGGCGGATGACCCGACGCAGAAGAATGATGTCTTTATGCTTCTTGGAAAAAACAATACGTTAAAGAAAATCGTAAGCGCCTATGAGGCAGAAAAGAAGTGAGCCGAATCCGGACGTTGACTTTTTAAGTTTTAATTGCTACAATTATTGGTAGTTTGTGCTGCAAAAGCAGTATGGAAAATTTGCAGGAATGGATGATTCGCATTAAGAAAGGCGGGATAGTTTATGCATAGAAAGGTACTTCAGCTTCTTGTAGACAATACATCCGGTGTATTGAGCCGTATTTCAGGACTGTTCTCAAGGCGTGGTTATAATATCGAAAGTATTACGGCGGGTGTGACAGCAGACCCCCGGTATACGCGTATCACGATCGTGACCTCCGGAGACGATGAGATTCTCGACCAGATTGAAAAGCAGGTCGCTAAACTCGTTGATGTGCGGGATATTAAGGAGTTGAGACCGGGCGAAAGCGTTTACCGTGAATTGGCGCTCATTAAAGTCAAAGTTTCTGCGGACAGAAGACAGGGCGTAATTTCGGTAGTGGATATTTTCCGCGCCAAGATTGTCGATGTTTCCAAAGACAGCCTGATCATTGAGCTGACTGGAAATCAGGATAAAATAGAAGCATTTATCGACCTGTTGGACGGCTATGAGATTCTGGAACTCGCCAGAACGGGTATCGCGGGACTCGGCAGGGGAATCGAGAACGTTACCTATTTATAGAATTTTAGATTTATAGAATATCGGATGTTTGTAAATCTTATTTTATTTGTATTCGTTAGCTGGAGGGGAATGCCCTTTTAAGTTATAGAGAATGATAGAAGATAATAAGAAAATGGAGGATGAAGAAAATGGCGAATATTTTTTATCAGGAAGATTGTAATCTGTCCCTGTTGGAAGGCAAGACAATTGCTGTGATCGGTTACGGAAGCCAGGGACATGCACACGCTTTGAATGCGAAAGAGTCCGGCTGTCATGTGATTATCGGTCTGTATGAAGGCTCCAAATCATGGGCAAAAGCAGAGGCACAGGGATTCGAAGTATATACGGCTGCGGAAGCGGCAAAGAAAGCCGATATCATTATGATTCTGATCAACGATGAATTACAGGCTTCCATGTATAAGAAAGATATTGAACCCAATCTGGAAGAGGGCAACATGCTGATGTTCGCACACGGCTTTAATATTCATTTCGGCTGTATCGTACCGCCTAAGAATGTAGACGTAACGATGATTGCGCCTAAGGGACCGGGCCACACGGTAAGAAGCGAATATCAGGCTGGAAAAGGTGTTCCCTGTCTGGTTGCCGTTCATCAGGATGCTACCGGTAAAGCGCAGGATATCGCATTGGCATATGCGCTTGCGATCGGCGGTGCAAGAGCCGGCGTGCTGGAAACAACTTTCAGAACAGAGACAGAGACAGACCTCTTTGGTGAGCAGGCTGTCCTTTGCGGCGGTGTCTGTGCATTGATGCAGGCAGGCTTTGAGACATTGGTAGAGGCAGGTTATGACCCGAGAAACGCATATTTCGAGTGTATCCATGAGATGAAACTGATCGTAGATTTGATTTATCAGTCAGGTTTCGCTGGCATGAGATATTCGATTTCCAATACGGCTGAGTACGGCGATTACATCACAGGACCGAAGATTATCACAGAGGATACCAAGAAGGCGATGAAGAAGATTCTGTCCGATATCCAGGACGGTACTTTTGCAAAAGATTTCCTGCTCGATATGTCTTCCGCAGGTTCCCAGGTACATTTCAAAGCTATGAGAAAACTTGCTTCCGAGCATCCTTCTGAAGTTGTCGGAGAAGAAATCAGAAAGCTTTACAGTTGGAACGGAGAGGACAAGCTGATCAATAACTAATCCGTGACAGCGTTTTGCATAATCATATAAAATAAATTTAAAGATGTCAGACAGGGCGGCAGAGACCGCCCTGTTTTTCTGTTTATGCTCATTCTCTGTGGTGGATAATTCAGACAGAAAAGGCAGGAAATCCCCGATCGGAAAATCAAATATCCGGAAATCTCCTATCTGGAAATCAAACATCAGGAGATCATATTTTGAAATTTCTGTACAGAAACGGCGGGGACAGCCTGTTTTTTCCAGGCGAACCCTATTTTCCTTCTGGGGATAGGTACAGCTAACGGCAGTTTTATCAGAGATCTGCCGTCAAATTCCTTTTCAATAAAATTGCCGATGACACAGGCGATGCCCATGTCGATGCGGGCAAATTCAATCAGTAAGTCCATCGTTGAAATTTCAATCGACTGAGAAATTTCAATTTTTTCTTCCATCAAATAAGTATCGATATATCTTCTGGAAATATTTTCTCCGTTTAACATCAGAAAAGTGCCGTTATTCCATAAAAGTGCATTGTTCTTTTCATATAACTGTTTCTGTTTCACGCCGAGGCGGGTGGAAAGGTTCTGCAGGTAACGCTCCGTTGTGACAAATTCATCCTGTATCTCCATGACAGGCTGAAAGACCAGTTCTTTTTTATCCGGTACGTCTCCGATCAGACCGATATCGATGGAGCCGTTCTGCAGATTCCGAACAGTCTCCATTGTGGGCTGACAGGCAATCGAGACTCTGATATGTGGATTTTCCTGCGTGAACCGTTTTAAATAGGGGAGCAGTACATATTTGCAGAGAGTCGTGCTGACGCCGATTGTAATCTGGCCAATGCCGAGTTCGTTGATTTTTCGAAGCTGTTCTTCACCATACGAAATGGAGTCAAATGCTTTCTGCAACTGCTCCGCAAGCAGCGTGCCTTCCGCCGTCAGCGAGACGCCGCGGGAACTGCGGTGAAAGAGTGTCGTGTTCAAAAGTTCTTCCAAGCGGGAAATCGATTTGCTGACGGCGGGCTGGCTGATATACAACTCTTTTGCGGCCAGAGAAATATTGCCGGTCCGTGCGACGGTATGAAAAATATGATAGAGATTCAAAGTGCCTTCCATGCCGGGCTCCTTTCTGAACGTGGATGTATGTGCTGTGCTGCTCTTGTGGCAGCCAGACTGCGCGGTCGCCCTGTGTAATTGCCTGGGAATTTGTGTTATGGTTATAGAAATATTCTAATATAACTTGAAAGAATAGTAAATATAATTATTATATATTTTGAGAATGGAATGGAACATGGTACAATCAATATATCAAAATCATACAGGGCATGAAATTTAGAATAAAGGAGGTTATCGCAATGGGAATGACAATGACCCAGAAAATACTGGCGGCCCATGCAGGGCTTGAGAAGGTGGAAGCGGGACAGCTGATCGAGGCGGATTTGGATCTGGTGCTCGGAAACGATATCACGAGTCCGGTCGCCATCAAAGAAATGGAGAAAATGAAGGTAGACGGCGTTTTTGACAAAGACAAGATTGCGCTCGTGCCAGACCATTTCGTACCGAACAAAGATATTAAATCGGCGGAACACTGTAAATGTGTCAGGGAATTTGCTTACCGCAATGAAATCACCAACTATTTTGAGGTGGGAGAGATGGGTATCGAACACGCATTGCTCCCCGAAAAGGGATTGACCGTAGCGGGAGACGTGATCATCGGTGCCGATTCCCACACCTGTACTTACGGTGCGCTTGGCGCTTTTTCCACAGGAGTCGGGAGCACCGATATGGCGGCCGGCATGGCTACCGGCAAGGCGTGGTTCAAAGTGCCTTCCGCGATTAAATTCAACATCGTTGGAAAGCCCGATAAATGGGTGAGTGGAAAAGACGTCATCCTGCATATCATCGGCATGATCGGCGTAGACGGCGCTTTGTATAAATCCATGGAATTTGTCGGGGAAGGCATTCAGAACCTGACGATGGATGACCGCTTTACCATTGCCAATATGGCAATCGAAGCGGGCGGCAAGAACGGTATTTTCCCGGTGGATGAACTGGCCAAAAATTACATGAAAGAACATTCACAGAAGCCATATACGGTTTATGAGGCGGATGCAGATGCCGTTTATGACGAGGAATATACAATCGATTTAAGCACACTCCGTCCGACGATCGCATTCCCGCATTTGCCGGAGAATACGAAGACAATCGATGAAATCAAAGAAGACATTCAAATCGACCAGGTCGTAATCGGCTCCTGTACGAACGGACGCCTCGATGACCTGCGGATTGCCGCTGAAGTGCTGAAAGGCCGTCATGTGGCCAAAGGTATGAGATGTATCGTGATTCCGGCGACGCAGGCGATTTATATGCAGGCGATGGAAGAGGGCCTGTTAAAGACCTTTATCGAAGCGGGCGCAATCGTCAGCACACCGACCTGCGGTCCGTGCCTCGGTGGATATATGGGTATTCTCGCGGCAGGAGAGCGCTGTGTATCGACGACGAACCGTAACTTTGTAGGCAGAATGGGCCATGTGGATTCTGAAATCTATCTGGCAAGTCCGGCAGTAGCGGCGGCGAGCGCGGTAACAGGCAAGATTTCCTGTCCTTGCCAGCTCTCATAATTTCATAAAAAGATGGAGGTGTAGAAATGAAAGCAGCAAAAGGAACTGTTTTTAAATATGGCGATAATGTGGATACGGATGTCATCATCCCGGCCCGTTACCTGAATTCTTCCGACCCGGCGGAACTGGCGGCGCACTGTATGGAAGATATCGATAAAGAGTTTATTAAAAAAGTGCAGAAAGGCGATATCATGGTAGCCACCAAGAACTTTGGCTGTGGTTCTTCCAGAGAGCATGCGCCGATAGCCATTAAGGCGGCGGGCGTAAGCTGTGTTATCGCGGAGACCTTTGCGAGAATCTTTTACCGGAATGCGATCAACATTGGCCTTCCGATCATCGAGTGCCCGGAGGCGGCGAAGGATATCGAAGCAGGCGATGTTGTGGAGGTAAATTTCGATACGGGCGTCATTACGGATGTTACGAAAGGGACTTCTTACAAAGGGCAGGCTTTCCCGGAATTTATGCAGAAGATTATTGCGGCGGAAGGGCTTGTAAATTATATTAATCAGAAGTAAAGGCGGATGTGGTATATTCTAAAAAGGGGAAGAAGATTGTTATAAGGTTCTGATGTGGAGTCTGTAGCGATTTTCTCTCTTTTTTATTTTCTCCCTTTTCGGAAAAGTGTACCCATTGCTTAAAATTTGAAGTACAATGCATATTTTCGCATATGATCACTGATTTACACTCACACGGCAACTCTTCAAGCTGAAAATTGTTTTAAAGGACACTGACTAATATAACTATAATAATTACAAAAACAATATTAAATATCCATGTCCACTTATTTCCTAAATTCATTGTATAGCCAAACC
>CAMWXB010000027.1 GCA_947178125.1 uncultured Lachnospiraceae bacterium
TTAACTTCAATTTATATATATTTATTAAAAAAAAGTCTAAAAATTAAAATCAATATCGAAATTATTGGATTTGCTTTAATGCTGTTGTTTGGGAGTATAGCTTCTTGTATAAATGCTGTTGATAAGAGCAGTGCAATCCAATATATTATTATATATACGTTGTTGTTCATCTTTTTATGGGAAAATGAAATTCTCAATGATATAATCATAATAGACGAAAATACTGCTGTAAGTTTTTTTGCAATGATTTCATTAATATTAGGAATTGGTTTTTTTATTACACATAGGATGACTGCGGTATGGTCATTATCGCGGATGGCAATTTTTTATAATTTAAAAAATGGTATAGCTTCAAATACATTAGCAGGAGTTATGGCTCCATTTGTTTGTGGTTGCGTATTGATTTTAATTGAATCTAAAGATATTAAGTCGAAAATGTTGTCTTTTTTGGCAGTTATGATGATGTTACCTGTTTTGCTGGCAATCCAAAGCCGAGGAGCGTATCTGGGCATGTCAATTGCAGTTTTATGGATTCTTTTCCGTGGGAGATCTACTAGAATTATTTGTGCATTTATTTGCCTATTTTTTGTAGTATTATTAATTTTCATAAATAGGCCAGAATTATATATACGCTTTTTTGGCAGATTTAGCAGTGTAGTATATAGGACAGGAAGCTCACTGAACGGAAGAGAAAAACTATATAAGATTGCATGGGAAATGTTTCAAGAACATCCATTTATCGGGAATGGATTTTGGCAATTTTATGCAAAAGGCATAGCAGAAAAAGACCCACACAATTTTTTATTAGCTTATCTTGCCTCAACTGGTATTGTTGGTTGTACAGGATTTTTACTGTATTTAGTTGTAACCTATAAAAGATGGATTAATTCACTGAAAATGAAAATGGATAATTCAAAATTGTTGTGCGAAATTGGAATCACTGCGAGTATTATTTTTATTGTACATGGTTTTGTGGAGCCATCTTTGTCAACACAGGCACCACTATCAATCTTTATTTTACTTGCTCTTTTGCCTGTGAAAATAAAAAAAGAAAAATGTTATGATTAAATCTGAGTTGCATGAAAAGAGATAAAAATGAAGCTACATAAAGGAATCATCGAAGTAATCCTTGCCAATATTATAAATCTCATTATCTCAATAGGAAACGGATTTTTTCTGCCTAAATATTTATCTATAGAGTCTTATGCTGATGTAAAGACTTTTCTTTTATATATTTCATATGTTGGGGTTTTACATTTTGGATATGTGGATGGTGTTTATATAAAGTATGGGGGTAAACTAATACAGGAAATAAGCACAGAAGAACTTGCTTATGAGAAAAAAGTATTGGCGTTGTTTCAGATAGTGATAACTTTGCCAATTTTATTAATTGCTTGTTTTGATAGAGATTTTAATTTGTTATGCGCCTCATTTAGCGTTTTGCCAATCAATATGGTATCTTATTTCAAATTTATATATCAGGCAACCGGAGAATTTAAGAAATATAGATATATTACCAATTTAAGTACAATATTAGTTTTTGTGTTTAATCTGATTTTTCTGTTTATCATCAAAACAGATTTTTCGCTATGGTACATAGGAACACATGTTTTGGTATCTTTTACCATTTGTTGTTTTTATGAATGGAGAAATAAGTGTGGCAGTATCCGTAATAAAATTACATTAAAGGGAATCTGTATTCGATTAAAGGAAAATATTAATCTGGGCATTGTTATTATGCTTGGAAATTTTATGGGTATGTGGATTACCAGCATAGACAGATGGTTTGTTAAGTTTTCTTTTAATGTCGCTGAGTTCGCATATTATTCGTTTGCAGTTACAATGTTAAGATTTATCAATGTTGTTGTGACCGCATTTTCGATAACCTTATATAGTTTTTTCTGTAAAGAACCAGAAAAAGAAGATGTTGTCAGGCTGCGAAGAATGGTGTTAGTGATAGGAGCTGTAATTATTGCTGCTATTTTTCCGATAGACCTTATCATTCAGATATACCTGAAGAAATATATCTATGCGATTCCTGTTATAAGAATTCTTTTTCTAACACAATTCATTTTGATTGAAGTAAATGCAATTTATTTGAATTTATATAAGGCAAATAACCTGCAAAAAAAGTATTTAATACATATGTTAGTGATTACTGTCTTTGCGTTTATATCTAATTTGGTCATTGGCTACTTATGGAGAAATAATATCGCAGCATATTCACTGGCAACTTTTCTGACGTCACTCGTGTGGCTTATTTTATGCCAAGCAGATTTGCCGCAATATAAAATGAGCAAAAGGGAATGGATATATATATTATTAACAGTGACTGCATATTTTGTTTGCAATTGTTTTAACGCATGGATGGGGATGGCTCTCTATGTGGGTTGGATAATAATAGAAACAACAATACTTTTCTTAAAAGACATTCGGTTATTATTCGGAATGATGAAGAGTAAAAAAGAGTAGATATAGAGACAGTATAACCGCAAAAAAACGCAAATTAGAAAGGCAAGGTTTCTAATGCCTGCGGTATAATGTCGGCAGTGAGAAGCATGATCACTTGTTGATATCCGCTTTCAATTTCTCCAGTTCGGCGGAAAGCGTTTGAAGCATGGAGTCCATTTCCGCAATACGGGCGTCTTTCTCCGCAATACATGCCTTGTCTTCTGCAATAATCTTCTTGTAAGTCCGTATTTCCCGGTAATATTCTTCCCTGTCAAGACACCGTTTCCGGATATCTTCTTCCGCGCTGAGCTTAAACATTGTTTTGGAGGCCTCAGCGATATAGTTGTTTTCAGAAGCCAGCATATGAATCTCCTCCCACGTTGCGGCCTTGAATAATCTGGCCCAATGATCGATCAGATAGAGTTTATCTTCGTCGGTCGCCCGAGAATAAAGATAAATATTTTTTAACATAAATGAAATCAAAGTGCAAATGTTTTGTATCGGTGATGACGTAGAAAAATAAATGACGAAATATCGACTATTAAAAAAGAAAATCATTATATAGGAGAAAAAGAACATATATTTGATGTCTGGATACAAAATATGGTGTTGTACATTTTGTATACCTGCTACATTATATAAAAAGATATCTGTAAGGAAATCCCCAACGAACCTACGAAAACGATATCGAAAACCATTGCAAAAACAGAACCCCTATGATACAATAGTGGCAGTGGGAAATGATAAAAAAATAACAATCATCCCAGAAGCCCGAACAAAGGCATTTAGAGAGTAAACGGAGGAAAGAAAAATGGCAAAAAAAGTTGTTTTGGCAGGCGCATGTCGTACTGCAATCGGTACAATGGGCGGAGCACTGAGCACAACTCCCGCACCGGTTCTCGGATCTATCGTTATTAAGGAGGCATTAAACAGAGCAGGCGTTCCGGCAGATGCTGTAGACCATGTGTATATGGGATGCGTTATCCAGGCGGGACTTGGACAGAACGTAGCGCGTCAGGCATCTATTAAAGCCGGCTTACCGGTTACAACACCTGCAGTTACCGTCAATGTCGTATGTGGTTCCGGTCTGAACTGCGTTAATATGGCGGCACAGATGATCATCGCAGGAGATGCCGATATTGTTGTTGCGGGCGGTATGGAAAATATGTCAATGGCTCCTTATGCGGCAATGCAGGGTCGCTACGGTTACAGAATGAACAATGCGACACTGGTCGATACCATGGTAAACGACGCATTATGGGATGTTTTCAATAACTATCATATGGGCATTACAGCAGAGAATGTTGCTGAGAAATACGGCCTGACAAGAGAGCAGCTCGATGAGTTCGCTGCATGGTCACAGCAGAAATGTGAAAAAGCAAGAGCGGAAGGAAAATTCAAAGATGAAATTGTTCCGGTCGAAGTAAAGAAGAAAAAAGAGACAATCGTTGTAGATACGGATGAAGGCCCTCGTGCAGGCGTAACAGCGGAGAGCATTTCCAAACTGCGTCCTGCTTTCAAACCGGAAGGCGGCCTTGTTACGGCAGCAAACTCTTCAGGTATCAATGACGGCGCTGCTGCAATCGTTGTTATGAGCGAAGAAAAAGCAAAAGAACTGGGCGTTAAGCCGATGGCTACTTTCGTAGCAGGCGCACTTGGCGGTGTAGATCCTTCTATCATGGGCGTAGGTCCTGTACCGGCTACCCAGAAGGCAATGGCTAAAGCCGGCATGAAGATCGATGATTTCGATTTGATTGAAGCAAACGAAGCATTTGCGGCACAGTCTCTTGCAGTACAGAAAGATTTGGGATTCAGCAACGACGTATTGAACGTAAACGGCGGTGCGATCGCGCTTGGTCATCCGGTAGGAGCTTCCGGCTGCCGTATTCTTGTAACGCTGCTTCATGAGATGGAGAAACGCGACGCAAAGAAAGGTCTTGCGACACTGTGCATCGGCGGCGGTATGGGCTGTGCAACGATCGTTACGAGAGATTAGCGATATATCATTAGGCAAGGTTGAAAATTAGAAATCTTCAACCGCGGGTTTGGGTCTGATGCCTCAAACTCGCAGACTGAGAAAGGAGTATGGTTATAGAATGGAATTTGTATTATATGAAGTAAAAGGCCAGGTCGGCATCATTACCATCAGCCGTGAAAAAGCGTTGAACGCTTTGAATTCTGCGGTTCTGGAGGAACTGGACAAGACACTTGACGCAGTCGATCTGGATAATATTAGATGCCTTATTTTAACAGGCGCAGGACAGAAATCCTTCGTAGCGGGTGCGGATATCGGAGAGATGAGCACGCTGACGAAAGCAGAAGGCGAAGCATTTGGTAAAAAGGGAAATGATGTTTTCCGTAAACTGGAAGTCTTCCCGATTCCTGTCATTGCGGCAGTAAACGGTTTTGCACTCGGCGGCGGCTGTGAGATTTCCATGAGCTGCGATATCAGAATCTGTTCCGACAACGCGGTATTCGGACAGCCGGAAGTTGGCCTCGGCATTACACCCGGTTTTGGCGGCACACAGAGACTTGCAAGACTGGTCGGCCCGGGTATGGCAAAACAGATGATCTACACGGCAAGAAATATCAAGGCTGATGAGGCTTTGCGGATTGGTCTTGTAAATGCTGTATATCCGCAGGAAGAACTGATGGCAGCAGCAGAGAAAATGGCAGCAGGCATCGCAAAGAATGCACCGATAGCAGTGCGTAACTGCAAGAAAGCAATAAACGACGGTCTGGAAGCTGGTATGGACGATGCAATCGTTATCGAGGAGAAGTTGTTCGGCGACTGTTTCGAGACAGAAGACCAGAAATACGGTATGGCATTTTTCCTGGATAAGAATAAAGAAAAGGTAAAAGAGCCGTTTAAAAACAAATAAAAATATTAATTTATAGGAGGTTTTTTCCATGAAAGTAGGTATTATCGGCGCAGGCACAATGGGTTCTGGTATCGCGCAGGCTTTTGCCCAGACAGAAGGGTATGAAGTTTGTTTATGTGATATCAATGAAGAATTTGCTGCAAACGGCAAGAACAAGATTGCCAAAGGTTTTGAGAAACGTATTGCAAAGGGCAAAATGTCACAGGAAGATGCTGACAAGGTTCTGGCAAAGATTACAACAGGCGTTAAGACAATCTGTACAGATTGTGATCTGATCGTTGAGGCAGCTCTTGAAGTGATGGATATTAAAAAACAGACATTTAAGGAATTACAGGATATCTGCAAGGCAGATTGTATCTTTGCGACCAATACATCCTCTCTTTCCATTACGGAAATCGGCGCAGGCATTGACAGACCGGTCATCGGTATGCACTTCTTCAATCCGGCGCCTGTTATGAAGCTGGTTGAGATCATCCGCGGAGAGAACACCACAGACGAAGTATTTAATAAGGTAAAAGCGATTGCGGAAGAAATCGGCAAGACTCCTGTTGAAGTAAACGAGGCAGCAGGTTTTGTTGTTAACAGAATCCTGATTCCGATGATCAACGAAGGTATCTGCGTACTGGAAGCAGGTGTTGCAAGCGTAGAAGATATTGATGCGGCTATGAGACTCGGCGCAAATCATCCGATGGGACCGCTGCAGTTAGGCGATTATGTAGGTCTTGATATCGTTCTTGCAATCATGGAAGTTATTTATTCTGAGACAGGCGATCCGAAGTATCGTCCCGCTCCGCTTCTTCGGAAGATGGTTCGCGCAGGTAAATTAGGCTGCAAGACCGGAAAAGGATTTTATGACTATTCGAAATAGACAGACCATTAAAATATTTATGGAGGAATAAAAATCATGGATTTTACGTTAAGCAAAGAGCATGAAATGGCGAGAACTCTTTTCAAAGAATTCGCTGAAAAAGAAGCAAAGCCTCTCGCACAGGAGATTGATGAAAATCATCGTTTCCCCAGAGAGACAGTTGATAAAATGGCAAAATTAGGTTTCCTTGGAATTCCTGTACCGAAGGAGTATGGCGGACAGGGCTGCGATCCTTTGACCTATACGATGTGTGTCGAGGAACTTTCCAAGGTGTGTGGTACAACAGGCGTTATCGTATCAGCACATACATCTCTCTGCTGTGACCCGATTCAGACATATGGTACAGAAGAGCAGAAACAGAAATATCTGATCCCGCTTGCAAAAGGTGAGAAGTTAGGCGCTTTTGGTCTGACCGAGCCAGGCGCAGGTACGGATGCACAGGGCCAGCAGACAAAGGCAGTACTTGACGGCGAAGAGTGGGTATTGAACGGCTCCAAGTGCTTTATCACAAATGGTAAGGAAGCGGATGTATACGTTATTTTTGCAATTACCGGAACGATTGAGAAACGCGGCAGAACGACCAAAGAAATCTCCGCTTTTATCGTAGAAAAAGGAACACCCGGCTTTTCTTTCGGAACAAAAGAAAATAAAATGGGTATCTGCGGTTCTTCCACATACGAACTGATCTTTACAGACTGCCGTATCCCTAAGGATAACTTATTAGGCCAGAAGGGCAAAGGCTTCAATATCGCAATGCACACGCTGGACGGCGGACGTATCGGTATCGCTGCACAGGCGCTCGGTCTTGCAGAGGGTGCATTAGAGACGACCATTAACTATGTAAAAGAAAGAAAGCAGTTCGGCAGATCGATCGGCGCTTTCCAGAATACACAGTTCCAGCTGGCTGATATGGCTACGAAGGTGCAGGCTGCGCAGATGTTAGTATACAAGGCAGCTATGAAGAAAGCAGAATATGCAAAGAATCCGAAGATTTCCTATTCCGTAGAGGCAGCTATGGCAAAACTGTATGCGGCAGAGGTTGCTATGGAAGTAACGACCAAGGCTGTTCAGTTACACGGCGGTTACGGTTATATCAGAGAATACGACGTAGAGCGTATGATGCGTGATGCAAAGATTACGGAAATCTACGAAGGAACCAGTGAAGTTCAGCGTATGGTCATTTCCGGCAGTCTTTTGAAATAATCACATTTTTTAATAAGGTAAAATGCGAAAATGCTCCGCATTATCGCTTTGAAAGGAGATAAAATCGATGAAAATCGTTGTTTGTATTAAACAGGTACCTGATACAAAGGGTGGCGTAAAGTTCAATCCGGACGGTACGTTAGACAGAGGTGCTATGCTTGCGATCATGAATCCCGATGACAAAGCAGGTCTGGAAGCAGCACTGAGATTAAAAGATGAATATGGCGCAGAAGTCACAGTCGTGACAATGGGCCTTCCGAAAGCAGAAGAAGTTCTTCGTGAAGCGATGGCAATGGGCGCTGACAACGGCATTCTTGTAACGGACAGAGTGCTCGGCGGCGCTGATACATGGGCTACTTCTACAACAATTGCAGGCGCGCTCAGAAATCTGGAATATGACCTGATCATCACAGGCCGTCAGGCTATCGATGGTGATACCGCTCAGGTTGGTCCTCAGATTTCAGAACACCTCGATATTCCTGTTATTTCTTATGCACAGAATATCAAAGTTGAAGGTGACAGCGTTATCGTTGAGCGTCAGTATGAGGACAGATATCATGTTGTTAAGGCGAAGATGCCTTGTCTGATCACAGCGCTTTCCGAATTAAATGAGCCTCGTTATATGACACCTGGCGGCATCTTTGACGCATATCAGAAAGAGATCACTGTATGGGGCAGAGCTGACCTGAAGGATGTTGATGATTCCAATCTCGGCCTGAAAGGTTCACCGACCAAGATTGCCAAAGCTTCCGATAAGGTAAGAAAAGGCGCAGGTGAAAAGGTCGTACTTGATCCTGATGAATCAGTAAGCTACATTGTTGACAAATTGAAAGTAAAACATGTCATTTAATTAAAAAAAGGAAGAGTGGTGAATACGATGAATTTAGAAGAATACAAGGGAGTATATGTCTTTGCGCAGCAGGTAGACAATGAGATCAGCAGCATCGCATTTGAATTACTTGGTAAAGCCAAAGACCTTGCAAAAGATTTGAATACGGATGTAACGGCAGTCCTTTTAGGTTCAGGCGTCAAAGACCTGGCAGACAAACTGGCAGAATACGGCGCAGATAAAGTTATCGTTGTAGATGACCCCGAACTGAAAGTTTACAGAACAGAGCCCTATGCACACGCTCTGGCATCTGTTATCAATCAGTATAAACCGGAAATCGTACTGGTAGGTGCGACAGCAATCGGTAGAGATTTAGGCCCCAGAGTTTCTGCAAGAGTGGCAACAGGTCTTACCGCTGACTGTACCGTTTTGGAAATCGGGGATTTCCCGTTACAGGCAATTCCGGGACAGGAGCAGAAACACAATCAGTTGTTAATGACACGTCCGGCATTCGGCGGCAATACCATCGCAACAATCGCTTGTCCGGATAACCGTCCGCAGATGGCAACCGTTCGTGCGGGTGTTATGCAGAAGATTGAGCCGATCAAGGGTGCCAAAGCTGTTGTAGAAGAGTATAATCCGGGATTTACACCGAATAACAAATATGTGGAGATTCTTGATGTCGTAAAGGCTGTAACAGATACCGTGGATATCATGGATGCAAAGATTCTTGTATCCGGCGGCCGTGGTGTCGGAAGTCCGGAGAACTTCAAGATTCTGGAAGATTTGGCGGAAGTGCTCGGCGGTACGGTAAGCTGCTCTCGTGCAGTTGTTGATTCCGGCTGGAAACCGAAAGATTTACAGGTTGGCCAGACAGGTAAGACCGTTCGTCCGAACGTATACTTTGCAATCGGTATTTCCGGTGCGATTCAGCATGTGGCAGGTATGGAAGAGTCTGATATCATCATTGCGATCAATAAAGATGCGGATGCACCGATTTTCGATGTAGCCGATTATGGTATCGTAGGCGACTTGAACAAGATTGTTCCGAAGCTGACAGAAAGCCTGAAAGCAGAAATTGCTGCGAAGTAATTCCGGCGAAAGGCTGAGAGAATATCGTTACGGAGTTGAACATAAGAAAGTAACAAAAGCAGACAGTGGCGGCAGGCTGTTGTCTGCTTTTATGATAAGAAACTATTATCATCCGATGTAACGAAAAAACGTTCAAAATTATTTGGAAAATCTATTGCAAAGCAAAGACTTCTATGATATAATACCGATATAAAAACAAATCTTGATTCTTAGATAGGCGCATGATTCTGATTATATAGCGCATATTCCGGCAGTTCTGCCAGAGATTCACATTTGTTTGGCAGGATTGCTGAAGAAAATTAAAATACTGGTATGGATGCGTGTGTGGTTCTTAGTGTAAATAGGTTATAGACCCATAGACGGCATTCATGGCTGTTCGATGATTCTCACCGGCTTTTCTGTATGAATTTAATGAAAGGGTCGGTTGAAAAACGATGGAAGATTTTGAGGAAAAGAAAAAGAGCGTTGCGGAATACCATTTGACCAGCGACTTGTTTGCTGGGAAAGTATTTGAAGATTTGAAAGCCAGTCAGGAATTATGCCGTATTCTCCTGCAGAATGATAAGCTGGTGCTGCGCAGCGTTAAGACACAGTATGTTATCCGAAACTTGAAAAAGCATTCGGTGGAGCTGGATATTCTGGCGGAGGATGTTGAGAGGAATTTCATCAATATCGAAATTCAAATGTATCAGGAAAATGCGCCGTTTCGGAGAAGTCGGTATTACTTATCCAGTATTGATATGGATATTTTGGAAAAGGGGAAACCCTATCAGAGTTTACCGGACGTGACGATCATTTATCTGACGAAGAATGACTTTATCGGTGACAAAAGAGGCTGTTATGACATATGCCGGAAGTCTAATGGGCAGGATGTAACAATGTGCCTGGAAAATGGACTGCATGAGAAATACTACAATTTAGAGTATCCGACGGATGACATGAGAGTCAACGAATTACTATGGTATTTTCGGCATTCGGATCCGTTTTATGAGACGGAAAATTTCCCGGGAATTGTGGAACGGGTAAGGTTCTTTAAGATAAAAGAGGAAGGAGTCACCATTATGTGTGAAATTGCGGACAGAATCAGAAGAGAAGGAAAGATAGAGGGAAAGATAGAAGATATACTGGAACTGCTGAGGGATTTGGGAAAAGTCCCGAAAAGGCTCATCGAGCTCATCAGCCGGGAAACGAATCTGGAGCAGCTCAGTAGATGGCATAAGTGCGCTGCGAAAGCAAGGAGTCTTGCGGAATTTGAAGCGAGAATGAATGTATGAAAATGATCGAAATAGAAAACCTCACAAGTGCATACGGAAAAAAGAAAGTGCTGCAAGGCATTTCGCTCTGCGCCGAGCGGGGAGAATGTATCGGCATTGTCGGCCCGAACGGATGTGGAAAATCCACGCTGCTTTCCGTTATGGCCGGCGTGTTGAAACCGCTGTCCGGGAGACTTTATTATTATGGAAAAAACGCGCTGGAAAACCGCGTCGTTTTCCAGAAGATGACGGGTTATGTACCGCAGGAAAATCCGTTGATGCCGGAACTTAGCGTTTATGATAATTTAAGACTCTGGTATCCCGATAAAGCGGAGCTTACAAAGGAGCTGGAAGAGGGTTTTCTGCAGATACTTGGAATCCCGTCGTTCTTGAAGGTACCGGTATCAAAGCTTTCCGGCGGAATGAAAAAAAGAGTCAGCATTGGCATAGCCTTATCCGGGATGCCGCCAGTCTTGATTCTGGACGAGCCGAGTGCGGCTCTCGATTTAGTCTGTAAAGAAGACATCAGGCGTTATCTGCAGATTTATCTGGAGAGAAAGGGGACTGTTGTTATTACGACGCATGAAGAAAGCGAGTTGTCGCTGTGCGGCAGTTTGTATGTTATGAAGGATGGAAAGCTGGCAGAGGTTGACAGGATGCTGCGGGGGAAGGAACTAATGGAACGGTTTTGAAGGGAGCTGACGGATAAGGTCAGCAGAAGACAGAGCAGGCGGAAAGCCTGAAGATTTGAAATTTTCAACCGCGAGTTGGTGTCTGACGACCTAAACCCGCAATTACCTAAAACTCACAGGCTGGGAAAGGTCTTGCTGAACGGAGAATGGCAGTATGCCGTAGACCAGTATGATACCTGTTTGAAGCAGCATTGGTTCAAAGAAAAGTATTACGATGAAAACGGATATACGCTTCTGTCGGAGGATGTTTGCCGCAAACCCAATGGACAGGATGTGACAATGTGTCTGGAAAATGGACTGCATGAGAAATACTACAATTTAGAGTATCCGACGGATGACATGAGAGTCAACGAATTACTACGGTATTTTCGGCATTCCGATCCGTTTTATGAGACGGAAAAGTTCCGAAAAGGCTCATTGAGCTCATCAGCCGGGAAGAAAATCCGGAACAGCTCAGCAAATGGCTTAAATATGCTGCGAAAGCGTCCAGTCTTGCGGAATTTGAAGCGGGAATGAATGTATGAAAATGATTTAAGTAGAGAACAGGCGCATTCTGGCAAAAAGTATGAACTTACCGCCAGAATACACCTGTGAATTTAAGATATTATCCGCTTTTTATAAAAATCATTTATTTCCTGGAGCTGCAAAATTGCTCTGCACCGCGGAAGGAAGCTCATCATATGGTACCTCACTCCATTCAAGAACACCACGAACAGGCATTACTGTTAAGCGGATAAATGCGCCTTCTTTTAGTTCTCTTGATGTTCCAAATGTAATATCTCTTTTAGCGCCATCTTCATCACAGGCAGGGAGCGTATAGGAATAATCCATTCCGCCGTGCAGATCAATGACACCACCTCGTGAAGAAATCCGTTCTATTCTACTGTTGTCAATTTGAACGTAATAATAGGTGCTGCCGGCTCCCGAGAGGAACCACATACCAAAACAGATAAAGCCTGCAGCAATTACTGCAACTACCGTAATCCCAACGACCATTTTTTTCATCGTTATAATCATACTCCTTTCTCAGCGTGCGAATTTGTGCACGCAAGCCCATATCTCCCATTCACCAGCCTTTTTTTGTAATGGCTTTTTTCTGCTTCTTGGGAGTTTTGGCTGGTGCGCCCTCTGTAGCGGTAAATACAAAGACAGCGGAAATCAGAAAGGCGGCAAGTATACTGAAAAAGCAGATTGGAATATTCCAGTGTACGGCTTCGTCATAGCTGCGGTAATTGATCAGGCCCAGACTTGCCGTGACAGGATAGATATCTGCCACTGTTGCGTTTCCTGCTGCAAACATACCGCAATAGCCATAGACAAAAGCAATGACCGTACCGATCATATGTCCGTTTGATATGCGGGCGGTAATTGCAATGACCGGCATTATTGCAATGTACAGGAACAGACAGTTCAGAATGATTTGAATAAATGTCTGTAATATTGCGGTCATGGAAAACTCCGGAAATCCCATCAGCAAATTCGCGGTTACGGTAAATACAGCGCTTACAAATCCTAAAAACAGAGACAGCAATGTACAGACAAGTAATTTTCCCCATAATAAATCGCAGTAGGAAACAGGGACAGTCATAAGGCTTTTCAGCGTATCATCTTTTTCTTCCCTTGTTATGATGTATCCGGCAATTAAAGCAATGCACATGGGAAAAATCGTGGTAACATTGTTTTTGATCACTTGCTCCGCAAAAAAAGGAAAGGTCCAGACTGTCCCATCTATTGCCGTAGTAGAAAAGATTGTCAATAAGACGGAAAGCAGCATTAAAAGAACCCCTGCCCATATCATATGATAACGTTTCAATTTCCAGATTTCAGTTTTGACCATGCGAAACATACTATTCCCCCCTCTTTTTATACAGAAAATCAATGACTATGACAGAAAGGATAGCCCAGGCGCCTAAAATAACGATTGTCTGAAAGGTCGTCGGTATCAGATATTGAAGACGCCCTCGAATCTCTATCACTCCATGTTGTTCCATATCTCCCGCACTCCAAAGCGTTGTAAGCGGAATTGGCATGAGCCAGCATAAAGCTTTCGGCAATACACCAAAAGAAGATTCTGCGGTCAGACTGAAAACGCTGTAAAAAATACACAACAGAACGGAAAAAATATAGGTCTTACTGAAGAAAACAACAAGGACAATTAAGGGCAGTGTCCCGGCAGTGACAAAAAATCCCATTTCCAATGCCACCAACAGTTTATAGGCGAAACCATTCACCTCAGATACCAGACTTCCGCATAAAACCGCCGCCAAAGCCGAGGACAGGCTGAAAATAACGCCCATGGCAAATAAAACAATGATTTTTGCAAAAATCATCTGTGTGCTTGTCACTGGAATCGTGCGCAGGTTCTTAAAGGTATTATTATCCCGTTCCATGAAAAACAGCATGGCCGCAATGATTCCGATCACACAGGGCAGAAGCAGTTCCACCCCATATCCCATACAGAATTGGAAACAGGCATTAAAGGTCTCAGCATCGCTGTCAAATCTCTCTGTCATTTGCGGCGTTGTCATCAAGATTGTAAGCGGTACAGGAAATAAAAAGGCAGAAAGTATGACCAGTAAAATAAATTTTTTCCGCTTTAATTTGGAAAACTCACATAGCACAAGTTTAAGCAATCCCCTCACCTCCTGTCACGCGTTTGAAATAATCTTCAAGGCTTTCTTCGCAAATATAGGCCTGTGATACTTCCAGCCTATTCTCAACAAAAGCGGTAACAATCTTCCCGACAGAAATATCCAGATTATGCAGCCGCATATTGTGGTCATCCTGTATCGTGAACTGGCTTTCCTGAAAGATACGTTCTAAAATCCTTGCGGCCTGTGCGGTATCGGAAACCGTGAACCGGATATGTTTGCTGCTCTTCGTTTCCAGTTCCGCAAGGCTTTCTTCTTCCAATAATACGCCATGGTCAATAATGCCGATGTCGTCAGCCAATAATGCGATCTCGGAAAGGATATGGCTGGAAATCAAAATTGTTTTTCCGCGCTCATTGCAAAGATTACGGATAAAGGAGCGTATCTCTGCAATTCCGATCGGGTCGAGACCGTTGATCGGCTCATCCAGAATCAAAAGTTCAGGATCGTGCATTACGGCAAGGGCAATCGCCAGCCGCTGTTTCATTCCCAATGAATATTGGGAAAACAGCTTTTTGTCTTTATAGGGCAATCCGACCAGATCGAGCGAATCTTTTATGGCATTACGGTTCGGCACGCCCCGCAGCGTGGCAAAAATACGCAGGTTTTCCGTGGCGGTCAGATTCGGATAAAAGCCGGGGGATTCGATTAGACTGCCGATGCGTGGAAGCAGCTTTTTTTCGTTCGTCCGTAAAGGCTTTCCCCAAATCGTTACTTCCCCGGAAGTAGGTTGTGTCAGTCCAAGCAGCATTTTCATTGTTGTTGTCTTTCCGGCTCCGTTTCTGCCAAGCAGACCGTAGATACGTCCCTTCTGAACGTGGATATTCAGATCGGCAACACTTTTTTGTGGGCCATATTGCTTTGTAAGATTTTTTGTTTCAATTACATATTTGCTCATTGCAAAACCTCCTTTTTATGCTTTATTCTAGCACGCCAATCTTGCATGAACCTTGCGTAAACCTTGCATTAACCTTGCAATAAAGGAACAGGAACTATGATGCAGTTCCTGTTCCTTCTCAATCTTCTCAATCTGTTTCGGGAAAAAGCAAGGTAAAAACGGTTCCTTTTCCCGGTATGCTTTCTGCTGTTATGGTTCCGTTCATCTTGACGACAAGCTGATGGACGATAGACAGGCCGAGACCGCTGCCTTTTTCTGACCGCCCTTTATCGCATTTATAGAGCCGTTCAAAAATATGCTTTAAGTCCTCTTTGTCAATTCCCACGCCATTATCTGCTAAAAGAATTTTGATATTCCCGTCCTGTCCGGATAATGTTATTTCTATTTTATCCGCATGGCTGTGGGAAATCACATTTTGTATGAGATTATTTAATATCCGCATATATCCGTCCGGGTCGAGTTTTACCCGGAAAGGCTGCTCCGGAATGTCAATCGTGAAATCTATCCGGGCATCCTCGAATATTGGTATCCAGTCGATCAGGATATTCCGCGTCAGCTCCGTCAGGTCAATGGTTACGATATTCAGGTAAAACTCATTGGAGCCCAGTTTGAACCAGTCAAAAAGTACATCGACATATTCCTTTAAGTCATAGGCTTTCCGGCGGGCGGTTTCTATATAATCGTCACGCTCTTTTCCGGTGACAATCCCTTTATGTGCAGCATCTAAATACCCGATCAGCGTGGTAAGCGGTGTCCTTACATCGTGGGAAAGGCTCGTCATGAGCTGTCTGTTTGTTTCTTCCGTCTGCTGACAGGCAGACAGCCTGTTTTCATAAGACAGGATAATATCGTTGAGTTCATAGGCAAGCGGGGCTGTAAGTTCATGCGTATCTGACAGGATACGCCGGTTTCCGTTCCCGTTTTTCACATCTTCCAGAACGTCAGACATTTCTGACAGCTGCTTTTTGACACGCCGGACAATCAGAATGGAGGCGCAAACGGAAAAGAGTGTAATGGCTGTTCCGATTACAACGATCATTTCAGTATACAACAGTCATACCTCCTTATTAAAACGGTACCCAATCCCTTTTACCGTCTGGATATATTTGGGACTTCCTGAATTTTTTTCCATCTTTTTCCGCAAACGGCTGATAATTGCCATAATATTACTGTCGTCATAAACATACTCCTCTTTCCATACTGCCTCATAAATCTGCTGTTTGGTCAGTATCTTTCCCTGATTTCCGGCAAGGAATAAAAGCAGGTCAAATTCCTTCGGGGGCAGTTCAAATTCTCCGTTTACCGTGACAATGGAGCGGCTGTTAAAATCAATGGTCAGCCCGTCAAAATCAAACGTCTGCGGCTGTCCGTCTTTGCAGTTAAAACGGGTATAGCGTCTGATCAATGAAACAATGCGGGCGATCAGTTCGTCCATATGAAAAGGTTTGGTCAAATAGTCATCAGCGCCTGCCCGTAAGCCGCGTACTTTTGAAGCACTGTCATTTTTGGATGTAAACATCAGGACAGGCAGGTTGTTTTCCATTCTGATTCGTTCCAATGTCTCAAAACCGTCAAAGCCGGGCATCATGACATCCAATATGACAAGCTGATATTCTTTTTCTTTCAGCTGTAGCAAGCCGGATTTTCCGGAGCAGCAGAAATCGGCGTCTATATTTTCCTGTAAAACACTCTGCTTAATCAATGTGCAAAGCTCTTTATCATCATCTATGATTAAAATTCTGTTCATGTTTGGCGCTCCTATCCAAATTTCGCATATGCAAGTCATATACCTTCAGTGGATAAGGGCGTGTGTTCCTTTATCCATTGGGGTTATGCAGGCACATTACAATTATAGGTGGAGATTTGAACGATGGCAAGTCCTGCGTTTTTTTGCTTATGAAGATTCGGGTGTCAAAAGGCGCTTATGATGTCATTTGATACAAGAAACGGTCATTTGGTGCATTCCTGGTTTGAAAAGCCGGCGCATATGCCGATAGGTTTTGAGAAGGGATATAGAAAGGAATTTTTTCGGAATGGAAATAAACAATGTAAACGATCAGGGAGCTGCATGGGGAGCAGCTTTCAGGAGTAAGCCGATATTTTTAATGTCAATAAGGGAAACAAGGGCTTTTTTTGAAGGGAAGCTGCGGAAAAACATGGAGTTACAGGAGGATACCTGTACGCTTGGCAGCAATAACATTTACCGCAGGCAGCATACTGCTTATGAGGTATCAGACAAGGACAGGGGCAGTGCATTTCTGGACTTGGGATTTCTGATCAAGGACGAGACCAGCTGCCTGAAGGGCAGTCTCAGCGATGCAAAGGATGTGGACTTCTATAACTTTTCCATACCTTTTAGTCGTACCGTTCAAAATTACTTTGGTGTTGAAGTCCGTTTGGATATGCCGGCGGGCTGTGATTACAGCCTCACCCTGTATGATGAGTACGGCAATCAGGTGGGAAAAGCGAAGTGGGACGGAGAAGGCCGGAAAACGCTGTCTGTTCCTAACTGGGATACGCAGACCAGTAAATACTGCATCAAAGTAGAAAATGAAAATGGGGAGGAAGTTTCTCCGAATGACTACTACAGGATCAGTTTCCATGTTTCGGAAAATAAGGAGCAGGAAAAGACCGATGCCATAAGAGAATCGTTCGGGGCGCTGCATAACGCATACAGCCGGAAGGATGAAAACTGGCGGGAATATCTTGACAAATATAATGCAGTCCTGCAGGAGACGGAAAAAAATTACAGAAAGGAAGTGGAACAACTCCACTGGAAGCAGTTTGAAGACCTGCCGGAAGAAAAGAAGTACAAAGGCGGGCGTACAGTGGATGAACTGCTTCAGGATATGACGGAAGGTAAGACTCTAAGTGATGCGGAATTAGAATATGTGAGGATTTTTGCCAACCTGAAAGATATGGAGAAGGCACAGCAGAAAGCGGAACTGCAAAACAGCTTTTCAGAAGATTTTGTGAGAGAACTGGAAGATATGGGTATTTCTCGTAATGATGCAGAAGGGATGCGCATAAGGATTGGGAGCAGCGGGAATGTGACCGTGGACGGGATAGAAGATGGAGCCGTTCGGGAACAGGTGAAGAATCTGGTAGAAAAAAAGTACAGTGACCGGATGTACAGATATTACATAGGGATTGCGGACAGTGTGAGTGATTTGTCCACAGGCACATACCAGTATGCCACGGATGTGCAGGAAGTCCGGCGTTATCTGAAAGGAGTTACGGGGAAAGATATATCATTGGAAAGTCTTTATCTGATGCCCGACGGAAAGATTGGGGGGCTGCCGGACAAAGCGGCTAATCTGATCAATAAAACAAAAGACAATGCCAGGATAGAACGAATAAGAGAAGCGCTGACGGATATTATAGGTAAGATCAGGATAAGCGGTGACATGGGAATCCCCGATTTCACCTCGGAGTTCCGGTTCAGAAATGGTGCATTTTCCGTGGCGGACAGTGGATTTGCGATGGATATGGGGGAACTGGACAGACGGTTGGTGCCAAAATCCTCCGGCAATATGTATTCGGATATGTATCAGTATCATTTTAAGAATGTTTTGTAAGCGGCAGAAATGGAGGGGAAATGTATGTCAGTTCATATTTCAGATTATCCGATTCATCTGCAGGATGGTCTTCAATTGAATAGAGAGTATGTGAAATCGCAGGAAAGTCAAATCAGGAAGGTATTTCATAAAGAAACGTTAGAAATTTCCGAATTATCGCAAAAACGGGAAAACCTGAGGAACAGGGTAAATCATACGGTTATGCAATCGGCTGCATCGCTTAGCGATACGAGGGCTGGAATATTAAAAGAAGTCAGAGAAGGAAAAGGACGGTATGATTATTCTGATGTCGTGAATGCTTGCGGGCTGAGTTATGCAAAGCTGTATTCTGAAATTGAACAGCGCCATGAAAATGAGCAGAAGCAGTATTATAAAGCGGATGGGACTCTGCTGACAAAGGAAGAAGAAATTGAATGGCTGGATATGCAATATGAGCAGGAAGTGGCGTGGCAGAAGTCCTGTGCCAGAATCGCAGCGCAGGGACAGGTTTTTCAGGGGCATATTTCCGAAATGCCAATAGAAGAGATTGAAGAATTAGAAGACAGTTTTTATCAGGCAAAAGATGTTTACAGGAAGTTGTATCAGGAGAGCAGGCAGTCGGGAAGGCCGCTTGTTCTGCAGAATTATGTGTTTGGCAGTGACCGGATGTATGAAATGTTGAACCGGTTAGGAATTTCGGAAAAATAAGATATAAAGGAGAGATTTTTTATGAACGTTATACCAAATTCTGATAACAGCCGGATTTCTTCTATGCGGGCTGTTCATTTTGCTTCGGCAGAGGATAAGAACACAGCGGCGGCACAAGCTTCCAACAGGGATCAGGTCACAATATCCCAGGAGGGACGCGATAGTCTGGAAGCAATGATGGACAGAACAGTGGAACAGCTCAGCGCCATGACAAAAGAAGAGTTTATGAGTATGTTCAGACAATGGCAAAGTGAAAATCAGCCTAAACTGGAGGCTGACCCATACCGGAAAGTCGATCCGGATGGTTCCATTGCCCGTAAGACCTATTTTGAGTCATACCTGGGGCAGTTGAAAGAGATGGAAGAGACCGTTAAGAGTTACTATGCGGATGCTTATAAAGAGGCCGTTTCTGCCCCAATCGACAGCCTTGCCTTTATTTCCGGAAAATATCTGTCGCCATGGTCAGATTATTATGACCCGAACATTCCGGCGAAAGAGCGGCAGTGGACGCATTTCCAGCTTTGGGCAATGCTGACGGATTCCAATGTGGCATTGAACGACCCCTATGCTTTAGCTGCTTCCGGCGGAACAAAAACAGTAGATGAAATGGATGAGATTGCCAGACAGGCAGTAAAAGATAAATTGGATGCACTCATTAAGGAGCGGGAAAACGCAGGGCGGTCATGACTGATTCTGCCAATATTGCGGGACGACAGCACTTTAGTCTGTCGCCCCTTAATTGCTTATTTGTAAAGCTGAATTAGTCTGTTGCTCTTAATCGTTCCACAATACTCTGCTTTTCCAAATTCTTAAAACAGATATATGGGATCAGGATTGCAAGGATAATCAAGATTGGTGTGCAGATCACAAGCGGCGTAAGGGTAAAATGGAAAGTTACTGTCCAGTCGCCGGACACCATTGCGCGGACGCCGATTGCTACGCCCAATGTTCCCAAAACATAGGAGGCAACTAAGGTACTCACCGCATAATAAAGGCCCTCGTCAATCAACATACTGCGAAGCTGCCGCTTTGTCATGCCGATACTTTGTATCATGGCAAATTCTTTTTGCCTGGACACAATGGCCGTAACCATCGAATTGATGAAGTTCAGGATGCCGACAAACGCGATAATCACGCTGATTGAAAAACCTGTAATCGTGTTTGCCCTTGTCTGCTCCTGGTAGTGTTCCGCCAATGTGTTCTTAGATGTGAATGTCAGGCTTTTATCCGCATCGTTCCGATAGTCAACCAACATCTGTTCTGCCTGCGGCTGAAATTCGTCAGCCACATCAAAGAACATTTTACGCAAGGTGTTTTCGGGGTACATTTCCCGAAATGTATCAGCAGGCAGATAGAACGAAAGGAAATTTTCCACTTCGCTGTTTACGCCCTCTGTAACTGTTGCAATATGTGCAACAATTCCCATGACCTCATACTGTTGCCCGTTCAAATTCACCATGTCACCGACAGAATAGGTGGGCTGCGTTTCCTTTTCCATTTCCTCTGCGCCCTCTGCGGCCTCTACGAGAATATAGCTGCCGGATTGAAACCTGTCTTTATCAAAGGTGCCGTCCAGGATGCGGTAGTCCTCTGAAAAAGTGTCAAGTATCAGGCCATCTACGCCATACAACACGGCAACACATTCTCCGCTGTTTATCATATCGTGATAAGATTGTGCAAGCCCGGCGTCGGTAGCTTCAATATAAGGCAGCCGTTCATCCGCATTGTAATAGGTTTGAATATTTGCGAGGGCTGTTGCGCCGATCTCATGGACAAACACCTGTGAATAAAGATGCCCGGTGGCTTCCAGCCCATCCAGACTGTTAATCCGGCTTACCAGTTTATCAGAAATTGTGGTACCATACGGATTATAGATGCCGAAGTTTGTTGCAATGGAGCTGTCCTTAACTTCAAAATCACTGATGACCTGCTGGCTCATATATTTATCAATATCGAAGCTGGTATTTTTCGCATAGATGCAGGTCAGCAGAACCAGCCCCAAAGTCAAAGAGCAAATAACAGTAAAGGTGCGCTTTTTGTTTCTGCCTAAGTTTGCAAGTGCCATCTTCGGAATACTTGCGCCGCCGGTGCTTTTCTTGATTTTCTTCTTGCTGTTTGTTCCCGCATCGGTATAGCGCAGGGCCTCCATAGGAGATACCTTTCCGGCAATCTTAGCGGGCTTCATGCAGGAGATCAGTACCGTCAAATATGCAAACAGGGCCGACCCAATAAACACATACGGGGTAACAGAAACAGCCGCCTTTGTTCCGGTGCCGGTAATCAGCATGGGGACTAATACCGTTCCCAGCACATAGCCCAATATAAGCCCTATAGGAATACCAATCATGGAAAGACGGTTGGCCTGACCGTAGATCATCTTTTTCAGTTGCTTTTTGGAAGTTCCCAGCGTTTTCAATTTGCCATAGAAACGAATGTCCGTGGCAACGGAAATCTGAAAGATATTGTAGATGATCAGATAACCGCTGGCGAATACCAAGACCATGCAAATGAGCATGGGGATTACTTCTTTCATAATATTCTGATTCATTGTGGAATCATAAGCCATGTTGGTGCCGTAGGAAATGCCCGTCAGACCCGTATCTGTCAAAATCTGTTCTGCCGTCTGTTCCAGGTAATTGCTGCTGCCGACATTTACATGAAGCATACCCATACCAAAGAATTGACCATTATCGCGCTGATCTGCCTGATTGATACCGGTACATTCCTTTTCTACAAACGCCTGGGACACCCAGGCCATGCTTGCCATAGCAGCGGAATTTCCATCCCAATATCCAGAGAGTACAAAGGTGCTGGTGGTGTAGTCTGCACTAGTCAAGTCCTTTCGCCACCGCAGAGTGATTTCCTGTCCCAATTCGTAGGGCAGGCCCATTTTGTCAAGGGTAATTGTGTCCAGTGCAATTTCATTTTCACCCACAGGCAGCTTTCCCGTTTTTGGCATGGAAAAAGCAGAGGCGGCATAGTTTTCATCCGCATAACGTATTTCGACCTGACGGCCAGTAAGTTCTTCATTTTCTGCAACGCCGATTACAATACTCTTGCCCCAATCTTTGACTGCCTCATGTGTGGTGATCTTATCCATTTCAGCATCCGTCAGGGAGCTAAAGGTCAAATGACTGTTATAGCCCGCCTGCTGGAAGTTCATTTCCTGCAGATTCTTGACCATGCTCTGTGAAAGGACAAATAAAGATGTGAACATCAATGTTGTCAGCACAATCGCGAGAATAGCAACAAGATTTCTGGTCTTATTTGCCTTGAAGCTACGGCTTGTTAAAGTACGAATGACAGGTATTTGCTTTTTCATGGTATCACCACCTTAACTCTGTGATTTTTCCATCTTCAATACGGAGGCGTCTGTCAGCCTGTTCCGCAATTTCCGGGTTATGGGTTATCATAACGATTGTCTGATGGAATTTCTTGCTGGTGACTTTCAAAAGCTCAATCACTTCATCACTGGTCTTGCTGTCCAGATTGCCGGTAGGTTCATCGGCCAGGATAATAGCGGGCTTGCTGGCTAATGCTCTGGCAATCGCCACACGCTGCTGCTGACCACCGGAAAGGGTATTAGGCATATTGTAGAGCTTCTTTTCCAGGCCCAGCAGAGCAACTACCTCCTGAATAAACTTCTGATCGGGCTTCTTTCCGTCAAGCTGAATGGGCATGACGATGTTTTCATACACGTTCAGGATGGGAACAAGATTATAGTTCTGGAAAATAAAGCCGATACGCTGGCGGCGGAACACCGTCAAATCCTCGTCTTTCAGCTTACCCAGCTCAAATTTGTCCACCCTCACGCTGCCAGAAGTGGGACGGTCTAAGCCTCCCAACATATTCAGCAGAGTTGATTTGCCGCTGCCTGATGTGCCGATAATGGCAGCAAATTCCCCTTGCTCAATGGAAATGCTCACATCGTCCAAAGCTCTTACGATATTCGGTTCTTGACCGTATTGTTTTGTCAAATGAGTGGTACTTAAAATACTCATAGTGTTTTCCTCCGCTTCTTTGCTTTTCGTTCCTGCTGGAACTAGGCTCATTATACCGGTTCTCAAAAAAGCTACAACAGAGGACGCAAAAACTAATATCCAAAACGTAAAATCTAATAAAGCGCAGAAAAAGGCGCTGCCGTTACACAGCAGCGCCTCCAAATCTAACCATGTTATGTCAAGGGATTGGAATAACAATTTTGAGTGTAAACATCCCATTTTCTAACTTTGTACTATATTGTCCGTCATACTTTTCAACCGCATTTTTAAGGTTGGGAAGTCCAAACCCATGAGCAAATGTATCCTTTTTTGTGGTACCTTTTGTTTCAGGCAAAGTAGATGCGGTATTGTTTTCTACGATGATTACCAACATATTCCGAACACGATTTGCTCTTACTGTTATCAGCCGCATATCTTCTGACAGTTTTTCACTGGCTTCAATCGCATTGTCAAGCGCATTTCCAAAGATTGTGCTTATATCCAGTGGTTCTATAAAGGAACCTGCTTCAAAAGATATAACCGCACTGAAATCTATTTTTCTTTCCTGCGCAGCTTTTGCCTTATCCCGGATGATAATATCCAGAAATTCATTTCCTGTATGGTGGTAATTTTCATATTCCTGAATTTGATCTTTTAACTCCTGAATAGAATTTTGAACCTCCTGACCGTTTCCAGCCTGTGACTGCAACAATAACAGGTGGTTTTTCATATCATGGTAGACGCTGCGTACCCGTTCTTCATCCCGTATTCGGTCTTTATAATAATTACGCTGCATTTCCAATTCCTGCGCATGATAAGCAGTCTGCATTGCTTCACAAATATAAGATGCCAGATACATACATCCGAAGCTGGAAAAAATAGACGCTCCGCAAATTGGATATACGATGGCAGTATCTTCCGGCATAAAATAGATAATTGTAAAGATTGCCACAAAGGATGCCAGCATCAGCATATCGACAATCAGCCACATCTGCGTATTCAGACGTGACGTAATCTTTGATAAAAACTTTCTTAAAACCAACCAGGCGCCTATCCAAAACAATAGCCGTAACAGCAATGAAACGGTATGAATTGCTGTGCTGATCAACATTAGTTCTGGAGATTGGGTCACTTCTTCATAGGCTGCATGTGTTGTAGTAAAAAACAGCCGTCCACCAATATCGAGCATCAGATAGTTAATTGCAATCAAAGCAGGGTAGAATACCAGCAAAACAGATATTTTCTCCATCAGTGTTCCGCGATAAAAAATAAGGACATAGGCAAAAAACAGCACCATCGTACCCAAAAGACTGCCTAAGTCATTAGAATAAATGATGGAATCGGCCAGATAGCCACACACAAGAAACGCCGCTATTTTGACAAACCAATTTCTCCTGAGTGGGAGAAAAGTTTTGATAATCCAGAAAAAGACAAAAGTATATCCCCATGCAAGCAAAAAAGAAAGAATCTCTAAAAACCGTATCATATAAAATCCCCCCAGTATTCCGCAAGTTTCTCCATAAATGATTTTCTTTTAGGCTGGCTAATGGGGATAATTTCACCGGTAATCAATTCAATTTCCAGCTTATTTACACCTTTTACATAAAATAAATTTACAATGTAGCTGGTGTGGCACCGAATAAAACCTTTGCCCTGTAGTTCTTGTTCCATCTCTTTCATGCTCTTGTAGCAGATAATATTTTCCTGCTCTGTATGGAGGAGCAAATTGCGGTTAAAGGTTTCTACATAGCGGAGAGATTTCAGAAACACCTTATATCTCCCTGTATCGTTGGAAACCACCATAGCAGGGCTATCGTCTTTCCGATGCTTTTTCAACCACTGATCCATTTCTGCTTTCAGACGGACATATTTCATCGGCTTAATGATGTAATTGGTGGCCTGATATTTATATCCCTCTAAACCGTATTGTGTGAGGGTAGTCAAAAAAATAATGCCGACCTTTTCATCTATCTGGCGGACGCGCTCGGCGGCCCGCAAGCCATTCACCAGCCGCATTTGAATGTCAAGGAAAATCAGATCAATGGTGGTATCGTACTTTTCAATCAGCTCCATGCCGTCGTAATAAACAGTTACCTTTATTTCTTCGCCGGTTTCAGCGGCGTATTGATTTAATAGACCTGTCAGGTGTGCAACAAAATCCTTCTCGTCATCGCAGATTGCTATGTGTATCATTTCGTTCCTCTCCATGTCCAGTATTCCACGAAATATTATACTGTACTTTGAGTCTGTTCTCAATGGCAATCTTCTCTGATATTCAAGGATTTGATCATTCATTGCATTGCTCCGTTGTTCATGATAGAATAATCTGACAAATTTCAGGATGCCTTTTCTGAAAAGGCACACGAATCAATCATAGAAAAGGGTACGGTCATAGCAATGAAAGATCATTTTTACAAACGGGTATTGATACTGGTCCTGCCGATGGCATTGCAGAATCTGATCAATGTGGGCGTTTCCGCGACAGACGTTATTATGCTCGGACGGGTCGGGGAAAAGGTGTTATCCGGCTGTTCCATGGGCGGCCAGATTTTCTGGATTCTGAGTCTGTTTTTGTTTGGCTCGACTTCCGGCGCTTCCGTATTGATCGCGCAGTATTGGGGCAAAAAGAATCTGGAAGCGATTGAAAAGATCATGGGAATCGTGGTGCTGCTCACAACGTCGATGGGGCTTCTTTTTATGGTGACGGCGCTGCTCATTCCGGAAAAGCTGATGCAGTTGTTCACGAACGATGGGGAAATTATCGAGCAGGCCGTTCTGTATATCAGAATTGTGGCGTTTACTTACCCGCTTTCGGCTTTTACGATGGGTTATCTGAACATGTTAAAAAGTATAGAGCGGGTGACGATTTCCACGATTATTTACGGGAGTTCCCTTTTTATCAATATTCTGGTAAATGCCGTGTTGATTTTCGGTTTGCTGGGGTTTCCTGCGATGGGGATTCAGGGAGCGGCAATCGGAACGTTGATTGCCAGACTGGTAGAATTATTCATCCTTTTGTTTTATGTAAACCGATTCAAGCCGGAAGTAAAAGTAAAATGGGAGTATGTGATTCATACGGATACGGTGTTGTGGAAGGATTTTCTTTATTTTGCATCGCCGGTCATCCTGAATGAGGTGCTGTGGGGCGTGGGATATTCGGCTAACACGGCAATCGTTGGACGGCTGGGAAGCGGTGTAGTCGCAGCAAATTCGGTCGTGCAGGTGACGAGACAGCTTTCAATGGTCGTTGGCTTCGGTATTGCGGCGGCGACTGCGATCATGATCGGTAAAGCAATCGGCGAGGGCAGAAAGGACATTGCAGAGGAGTATGGCAGGAAATTTACGATGCTCGGCCTGCTCTGCGGCATTGGCGGCGCGGGGGTCATCCTGCTTTTGCGTCCGGCGATTTTATGGGGAATGGGATTTGAAGGGGAAACGGCCCGTTATCTGCATCTTTTTCTGGGCATGATGGCGGCCTATGTCATCGGGCAGTCCATCAATTCCACATGGGTCGTTGGTATTTTCCGTTCCGGCGGCGATACCCGGTTCGGCATGATTCTGGATATGACGACGATGTGGTTTGGCTCCATTTTGTTCAGCGCATTAGCGGCCTTTGTCTTTCATTTTCCGGTTCCGGTAATCTATGCGATATTGCTCAGCGATGAGTTCATTAAAGTTCCGTTCTGTTTGTGGCGGTATCGTAAAAAGGTGTGGCTGCGGGATGTGACGCGGTAAAGGCAGGAAGGAGATGGAAGAGAAAGGAATAGAGGATGCCTCTTGACACATGTGTTATACAAATGTATAATTTATTATACGATTGTATAAAATTATGTGACTGTATAATATTTTCGCGGTCGTATATACAATCGTATAACGAATATATGATTGTATCATATATGCGGTCATGTAATATATGTGTTTTTGAAATGTATCGCAAGGGGGTATCGTGTATGTGCAATATTTTGAAGAAGCTGGGAGAGGCCGAGCTGGAAATTATGCAGGTCATTTGGGACAGCGAAGGGCCTGTCACGTCCAATTATATTTTAAAGGAATTGCAGGGCAGGAGAAAATGGCAGCTTTCCACGCTGATGACTTCTTTGGCCAGATTGGCGGACAAGGGGTTTGTCAGTTGTGACCGTTCTTCGGGAAGCAACCTGTACACTTCGGTCATTTCGGAAAATGAATACAAGACCGGAGCGAGCAGACGTTTTCTGGAAAAGTTATATAATAATTCGCTTCAAAATATGGTGGCCACGCTGTATAACAATAAAGCAATCAAAAGTTCCGACGTGGAAGAACTCAGAAATTTTCTGGATGAATTGGAAGCAGAACATTCCGGGGAGGATGACCGATGATGACACATCTGTTTCTTTCCGTTCTTGAAATTTCGATATCGGTCAGCCTGATCGTGCTCGCATTGCTTGTGGCCGCTCCTTTTTTGAACAAGCGGTATGCGGCAAAATGGAAATATTGGATATGGCTCTTTCTTGCGCTGCGGCTTATCATTCCTTTGAGCGGAACGGATGTACAGACCGTGGTTTCTGCGTTGCGGCAAAGAGCGGTGCAGGAAACACCGGAATCCGAAAAAGGACATGCGGCGGAAGCGGCCGGTGGCATGACGTTAACCAGAAGGGTCATCGTTGAGATACCGGAACAAATGACAACGCCGATTGCGGTACGGTCCGAAAAGCGCGATATCGGGATTACGGCGCTCGATATTGTGGCAATATTGTGGATGGCTGGAAGTCTGGTCTGTTTATCGGCACATTTGTTCATTTATCTGCATTATAAAAATCGGCTCATAAAAAAGGGAACCGTTGTGGAAGATACTTATCTTCTGCGCCGAATGCTGAAACTGAAACGCGAATTACATATCAGGAGTACGGTACAGCTCATAGAATCGCCGGAGGCGGCGAGTCCTATGATCATCGGGGTTTCCCAGCCGATTTTGGTTTTGCCAAAGGAAGCATACAGCGATGAAGAATTGTTCTTTATCCTAAAGCATGAGCTGATTCACCTGCAGCATAAGGATATATATTTCAAATTGCTTTTTGTTGCGGCGTGCGCAGTCCACTGGTTCAATCCGCTCGTCTGGCTCATGCAGAAAGAAGCCGTCGTCGATATGGAACTTTACTGTGACGAAAGCGTTATACGGGGAATCAGCTATGCCGGGCGAAAGGCGTATACGGAAACGCTGTTATCTACTCTGCATAGGCAATGTGTGAAAAGGACTGTTCTATCGACGCAGTTTTACGGCGGGAAGAAAATTATGAAAAAACGTTTTAAGAATATCCTGTCTAAGAAAGGAAAGAAAAACGGAGCGGCCTTGTTGATCTGTGCTATTCTTGTAACAATCAGCTTAGGAACCCTGATCGGGTGTTCCATTGCAAGGGAAAATGCGGGAGAGGGGACCAGCCGGCCGGAGACAGAAGGAAATCAATCCGAGGCGGCGGAAAGTCAGACGGAGACGAATCCTCCGGGGATGACTTCTTCGGAAACTGGCGGAGAAGAATCCAAAGCGGCAGCGGCTCCGTTCGTACAGATGGCGGGCAGCTGGGGCATTGATTTTACCGTGACGGACCAGACGCTGTGGGGCTCCGGTATTTCTTATGGAGACAGGATGGAAATTTCAGCGGCCGGGGAATTCAGTTATTATATCGGTATCGGTGTCGGCGGGACAGGACAGTGTGAGGCGAATAACGGTGTCATTACCGTAGCGGTGCAGCCATATGAAGAACTCAGTGAGGGACAGGAAATACTTACGATGAATTATGTAAACCAGAATGGGGACGAATATATTCTGATGGACTGGTACGGAGAAGATGTTTACTGGCGGCGTGAGGAAGTGGAGACAGCGGAAAATACGGAGGTTCTTACGTTTATGGTGGAAGGTCTGGAAGAGCAGGTACCTGCCACGCTCATGGCGGGAGAAGGTTATTCCTTTTATCTGCCCGATGATGAATGGCAGCAGACGGATGGCGATACATGGGTCGCACTGGTGAATGAGCAGGTTTCGTTCCGGGTCGGGCATTTGGATGGAAGAACACGCGCGCAGGCTGAAGAAGAACTGCTGGAAAGCGGTTATGCGCTGGTGAACGGCAGGATATGGCGGCAGGACGGGGAGCTGATTTATGGAGTCGAGCTGAAAGAATATGAAACTGATTTATGGGGCATATACTATTCCTTTCCGGTTGATGCGGAAGAAGGATGGGGGAGCAGGATTTTGGTGATCGCGGATACTTTTGCGGTGACATTTTAAACCATTGAAAAAGAGGGCAGAAAACGCTATAATTCCATTAAGCGTTTTCCGCCCTTTATTTATTCTATAAGAAAGTGCGGCAGCCTGAACCAATGTATTCTGAGAAAGGAATGGTCGATTCGATGGAACATCTGGGAGAAATTCAGATTCCGGAAATAGAAGAAAAGAAACGTTGGAACCCGAAATGGAAAATAGCAGCGGGCATTCTTGCCGGCTGTATTGTTGTGTTCGCGGCCGCTGCGATTGTTTTTGTGAGGCTGTATTTTACGGAAGAAAGGGCGCTTCTGAAAGCGCTTGGGAATCTTGCGGCGGAAATGCGGGAGCGGCAGATATTATGGGAAGAGGCTTCCGGAAATGGACCGGAGGACAGTCTGAATCGGATTAAGCTGACGACCGTATGCAATCTGAGCGGTGATGAACTTCCGTTTACGCTCGGCGTCGATACGGTATTGCTGCGGGATGCGGATGCGCGGAGGATGAAAGCCGGTACCGAGTTCAGTGTGATGAATAACAAGCTGGTGGAATTAGACCTGTATGGAGAGGACAGGTCGCTGTCCGTGGGACTGCCCGGCTTTTTTGAGCAGAATCTCGTATTCGATACGGAACGGATTGACATACAATACAATGCTTCCCTGCTTGCGGAGAAGTTCGGCGTTTTGGAAGACAGTGCAATTTCCATCGATTTGTTTCCTGCCAATAGGTTTGTGTCCTGGATGCCGTATCTGGAGGACTGGCAGGACGGGATACACATGGAAAAGCTGGAGGAACTGATCGATATCAATGTTCCCGAACGGGAAAACATGAAGTACCGATGTAGTCAATACCGTCTGACGATATCGAAAGACTGGATAAACGACAGGATAGCGGAAATAAAGGCTGCGGCGTTGGAAGAGATTACGGTGGAAACAGGGAGTGCATCGGGGGCTGCAGTGACGGAAGAAGCAGAAATTATGGCCGAGATCATGCAGGATATCGTAGTGATCATCGCAGTAGAAGAGAGAAATGACCGAATCGTTCGGATTTCATTGGAAGAACCGATTGCCGTATCTGCAGGGACAAAAGAGCACATAATAGAAATTGAGACAACCGGGAATATTTGCTTTCTGGGAGAGGACAGAAGCATTGATGACATTGTTGTCAGTGTGGAGTCAGAGATTCCTTTAACGGCATTGGGGCTGGATGAGTGGCTTCTGGCGGTGTTTGGCAACAAAGACGGTGCAGAGGATAAAATCGAGATGCAGCTGCGTGCAGAGCTGCTTTACGATGAAAATGACACAAGTGTTACAGCAGATCTCCACAAATTGACCGTTTCAGTTGACCGAATAGGCACCTATAAGCTGACCGGAGAGGCGGTGCTGGCGCCGCTGCGGGAAGCGATTGAGCCGCCTGCGGGAGAAAGTATCCGGCTTTTTGAAATGACGGAAGGAGAATATCAGGATTTAAAGCAGCAGATTCTGCAGAAGGTCTGGCGGTGGATGAAGGCGTATTCGCTATTTGGATAGAGGAAAGCGGTTTTCGGTGAAATTTGGAAAGGAGGCGGCCCGCATGATGAAAAGAGCTTTTGTCCTGTGGAAACTGGAATTAAAGCGGACAATCAGACAGTTACCGGCAATGCTGGCGGAGGCGGTTCTGCTTCTTGGCATTTTTGGTATGCTCGCTTTCGGTGCGGCAAAACTCCTTTATCGGGATGCACCGGCTATCCAGATAACGATTGCGGTGATTGAAAAAGAAAAAAATCCGCTGACGGATCTTCTTTTAAATTATGTACAGGGCATGGAGAGCATTTCGGAGCTGTGCCGGTTCCTGGTCGTGTCGGAAGAGGAAGGCTTTTCCATGCTGCGGGAGGGAAAAGCTGCCGCTGCGCTCGTTCTGCCGGAAGGCATGGTGGAGGGTATCATGGATGGCAGCAATACGCCGGTGCAGGTCTTTTTCCCGGAGGATGCCGGGGTGGAATCGGCCTTGCTCAAGGAACTGACAGATGCGGGCGTGCAGATGCTCCGCGTGGCACAGGCGGAGATTTACGGGATTTACGATACCGCGAAAACCTATGGGGCCTTAGAGCATCTATCGGTTCTGGAAATGGATATCGATACCGCCAATCTGGCTTTTGCGCTGGACAGACTGGCATTATTCCGGGTACAGGAAGTTTCCGCCACGGGGAATTTGTCCGTTATGCAGTATGGTATCGCTTCCGGTGCGGTCTTTTTTCTGCTGCTGCTCGGCATGGCGTGTTATCCGGTGATGCAGCCCTACCCTGCCGCGCTGCGGAAACAGCTTATCAGAGAAGGAATCGGGGCGGGCGGACAGTGTTTCGGCAAGTGGCTGTGCGGGATGTGCGGCATGGGAATCAGCGGCCTTTTTTTCTGGCTGGTCGTAAAATGCGTATTGACGGCGGGCGGATACGGCGCGTGGCTGCCGAAAACCGGTGCAGCACAGGCCGGAACAGGTCTGCTGATTTTGTTGTGCAGCGTGACTTTTATTTTTCTGGTATTCCAGATTGCGGGAAACGGAACGACGGCGATTCTGCTCCTCTTCTTTCTGGCTGTGGTCATGCAGTATTTTGCAGGTGGGTTTCTGCCTTCCGTTTTTTTGCCGGAGGCGGTGCAAAAGGCCGGGCGTTTTCTGCCGGCAGCCTACCTGATCGATGCAGCGGGCAGTCTGTATACAGGAACGGTTTCCGGCAGGACCTTGGGAATCCTTTGTCTGTTTACGGTTTTCTTCTGGGGCGCTGCTTATGGAATGGCAAGATGGCGAATGGCAAAGGAGGGGTAGTCGGCATATGAAAACTTATTTTATCTGGTTCCGGCTCATGATGAAGAGAATGATAAAAAAGCCCGCATTTCTGCTTTTTTTGCTGATTCTGCCACTGATGTCATTTTGGATTGACCGGTTGGGGCAAGGCGAGAGCACGGGTGTGGCTGCGGGCATCTGTCTGGAAGCGGGAGGAGATATGCGGCAGGCGTTCCTTTCTGTTCTGCAGGAACAGGAAGGCGTTATACAGTTCCGGATTTATGAAGCAGAAGCAGAAATGCGGGCGGCTGTGGAAAAGGGAGAAGTGGACTGCGGCGTCCTTTTGCGCCGGGATTTGTGGAAGGGACTGGATACGGGTGCGTGGCAGGATACGATAACGCTTTATGTCACCTCTTCTTCCGGCATGACCGAAATAGTCAAGGAAAAAGTTGCGAGTGCCGTCTTTACGATTTATTCGGAAGAGAATTACAGGAACTATATTGCGCAGAGTGAATCTTTTGCGGCGGCGGAAGAAGCGGCTGGGAGAGAGGATATCGTTTCTTTTGCCGAAGCGGCGTATGAGGCACATCTCCTGGACGGCAGTACTTTTGCGTTTCAATATCTTGGAAACAGCGGCGGGGGTACGCTGGAAACGGGCACGGTGGCAGCTTCTCCTGTATCGTTCCGTCTGCGGGGGATATTGGCGGTCTGCATTTTTCTGAGCGGTCTCTGCGGTCTGCTGACGGACTGGAAGGACAGGGAAGAAAAGCGCTTTGTGCGGTTTGTACCGCCTGTTCTGACTACAATGGTCAATGTATGGGTGCCGACAATTTATACTTCTGTTGTCGCGCTGTTTTCCTTGATTTTGACAAAGCAGACGGCTTTTTCTGCTGCCGGATATTCCGGGAAAGCGGCGGAGTTGTTTGCCGTTATCGGGAAAGAAGCAGGTGCACTTCTTTTTTATCAGTTTCTAATTGTTCTTTATTGTAGTATAATCAGAGTAGTGCTGAAAAAGCAGGAGACGATTGCGGCGGCGATTCCGTTTTTGACACTTTTGAGCGTTGTCTGTTGTCCTGTCTGGATTCGCCTTGCGTTGTATCTGCCGCTTTTTCGTGTGCTGGAGAAATTTTTTCCGGCGACGTATTATCTTTTATTGGTGTGAGAAGAACTTCTATAACTCACGCGAAAGAATGTATGAAGGACAAGCATTCTTCCCGACAGGCGCATTTTGGGATTTGGGCCGTTGGGGACGGTATGGAGGCTGTTATGAAAAATAAAGAAATAAAGACCAATGCCATGCGGATTCTGGAGAGAGAAAAAATTCCGTATACGCAGTATACTTATGAATGTGAGGAATTTGTGGATGCGTTGCAGATTGCGGATATGCTTTCCCTTCCTTATGAAAAGGTCTATAAAACGCTCGTGACGGTAGGAAACAGCAAGAACTATTATGTCTTTGTCATTCCGATCGCGGCGGAACTCGATTTGAAAAAGGCGGCGAAGTCGGTAGGTGAAAAGGCTGTGAGCATGATTCATGTCAAAGAAATCAATGCGGTGACGGGTTATATCAGGGGCGGCTGTACGGCAATCGGCATGAAGAAGCAGTATGCCACGCGCATCGACCGGTCGGCGGAAGGACTGGAACGGGTAATCGTCAGCGGCGGCCGGTTAGGCTCGCAGATCGAGTTAAAGCCCGATGACTTGTGCAGGGCCGCGAGGGCTGAGTTTGCGGATGTGGTCATGGAGCGTTAAAAACATAAAAGAAAGGAAACGGAACCACCAGAATGAAAACAATCAGAGATTATGAAACGGTAGCACTGGATGACGAGAATAGCGCGGTCGTCATTATCGACCAGACGAAACTTCCGGGCACGACGGAAATTATCAGTCTGAAAACAGGGGAGGAAATCTGGGATGCCATCTACCTGTTAAAAGTGCGCGGCGCTCCGGCAATCGGCGTGACGGCGGCGTTTGGCATTTATCTGCTGGCAAAAAAGATTCAGACAGAAGATTTCGATACTTTTTACCAGGAATTTCAGAAGCAGAAGGACTATCTGGATTCTTCCAGGCCGACTGCCGTCAATCTGTCATGGGCGCTGCGGCGGATGGAGCAGGTATGTCTTGCGAACCGGGAAAAGCCGATAGCGGAAATCAAAGCGCTGCTGAAAGCGGAAGCAATCGAGATCAAAGAAGAAGATATCAGGGTGTGTAAGGCAATTGGGGAATACGGGCTGAGCCTCGTAAAACCGGGGGATGGTATTCTGACGCATTGCAATGCGGGACAGCTCGCGGCCTGTAAGTATGGGACCGCCACTGCGCCGATTTATCTCGGAGAAGAGCGGGGCTACCATTTCCGGGTTTTTGCGGATGAGACGAGGCCGCTTCTGCAGGGCGCGAGACTGACTGCCTATGAACTTTTTTCATCAGGTGTGGATGTAACGCTCATTTGTGATGATATGTCCGGAACGGTCATGCGGAACGGCTGGGTGAACGCGGTGTTTGTCGGATGCGACAGGGTGGCGGCCAACGGGGATACGGCGAATAAGATAGGAACTTCCGTTGTTGCGGCTGTTGCAAAACGTTACAATGTGCCTGTTTATATCTGTGCACCAACCGCGACGATAGACATGAGTACGCCGACAGGGGCGGACATTACGATCGAGCAGCGGCCTGCCCATGAAGTGACGCAGATGTGGTACAGGGAGCCGATGGCGCCGGAAGGCGTAAAGGTTTTTAACCCGGCTTTCGATATCACCGACCACGACCTGATCGCCGGCATCGTTACGGAATACGGCATCGCGAGAGAACCTTATACGGAATCGTTCCGGGAGATTTTTGCGCGGAAGAAAGAAAGGAACATATAAGGATGAATAAATTCTCTGATGAGAAATTTATTCATCCAAGAATTTGTGCCGAAGCGTCACAAATTCAATTGATTACAGAGCAGAATTTGAGATTCTGCTCGCGTTCCTCAGCGTAATACGCTTCGGAATGGAGGAAAATATGAAAGAAGAAGAGATGATCGCGGAAATCATGAATCATCTGGATTCGGAGTCGCAGCATGGCGTTTACCGGATGAGCGTCCTGATGGACCAGAATGCGGAAGAAGCCAAGACGGTTTCCAAGCAATGCTGTAATATGTATGGGCGGCCGGCTTCGGAGACGGTCGGGCTGTTGGATATGTATACGGATATGAATGCCGGGAGGCCGGATAACGAATAGGGTGAAAAAGATTTGCCGGGCAAATCTTTTTCACCCGAAAGAATCGCATATGCGATTCTTCCAAGGTTTTAGATCAAGGAAAGGGTTTGGTTATAAAAGATGACGCAATTTCACTATGAAAAAGTAAAAGACCCCTTGTTTTTTAAGGAAAATGTGCTTCCGGCGCATTCGGCGCATGAGATTTTCAGAGACAGGGAAGAGGCTTCTGGGGGGAAAAACTCTCTTAAAATGCCGCTTGACGGTGTCTGGAAATTTTCCTATGCGGTAAATCATGCTGCAGCGCCTGTGGGATTTGAAAAAGAGGAATATGACTGTAAATGCTGGGAGAGCATCTGTGTGCCGGCGCATATCCAGATGGAAGGATATGATGTGCCGCAGTATGCCAATGTGCAGTATCCGTGGGACGGCAGGGAAGAACTGGAACCGGGAGAAATTCCGGTACGGTTCAATCCGACGGCAAGCTATGTAAAATATTTTGAAGTGCCGCAGGAAATGAAAGGGAAAACGATCCGCATATCTTTTCAGGGCGTGGAAAGCGGGATGGCGCTCTGGCTGAACGGAAGTTATGTGGGCTACAGTGAGGACAGCTTCACGCCTTCCGAATTCGACCTGACGCCTTTTTTGAAAGAAGGGGAAAACAAGCTGGCGGTACAGGTCTATAAATGGACCTCTTCGAGCTGGTGTGAGGACCAGGACTTTTTCCGGTTCTCCGGCATTTACCGAAGCGTTTATTTATATGCGGTGCCTTCCATACATATCGAGGATATCCGGGTAAAGACATTGTTCGAAGGGCAGGACTTTAACGAGGCGGTATTGGAAGTGCGGACGAAGGCAGCAGGAACGGGAAGTATCCGGTACAGGCTGAAAGACGGGGAGCAGGTTTTGTTCGAACGGGAGGATAAAACCACGCCGGGAGAGCAGATGGAGAACGCATCGGCAGAGAAAGCATCGCAGGGGAGCAGACTGCAGGAAACGGTGGACAGCCTCGAAGCGGGAAGGATTGAATTTCGGGAAACCATACAGGCACCGAAGCTTTGGAGCGCGGAGCAGCCGTATCTTTATGAGTTGGAAATCGAGGCAGTCGGCGCATCCGGTGAAATCGAAGAATATACGGTGCAGAAAGTCGGTTTTCGGAAATTCGAGATGAAGGATGACCGGATGCTCTTAAACGGAAAGCGGATTGTGTTCAAGGGCGTCAACCGCCATGAGTTCAGCTCTGTTTCCGGCCGCCACGTTTCTTACGAAGAGCTGGAAAAAGATATCGTGACGATGAAACAGAACAATATCAATGCCATTCGGACCTGTCATTACCCGGATGATGTGGCGATTTATGATCTGTGCGACCGGTATGGGATTTATATGATCGCGGAGTGTAACATGGAGACGCACGGCACATGGGATGCTTATCTGCGGGGCGTTGCGGAGAAATCATTTGTTCTTCCCGGAGACCATGAGAACTGGGAGGGCATGATGCTTGACCGTGTCAATTCCTGCTATCAGAGGGATAAGAACCATCCGGCCATTTTGCTGTGGTCCTGCGGCAATGAGTCCTTCGGCGGCCGGACGATCTTCCGGATGTCGGAACTTTTCCGGGAACTGGATGATACGCGGCTCGTGCATTATGAAGGCGTTTTTCAGGACAGGAGCTATGATGATACGACCGACGTGGAAAGCCGGATGTATTCGAAGGTATGGGATATTGAGGAATATCTGAAAAAGCCCGGTATGCGGCCGTTCATCTGCTGTGAATATTCCCATGCGATGGGAAATTCCTGCGGCGCATTACATAAATACACGAATCTGGCTGATAAAGAAAATTCCGGTTATCAGGGCGGCTTTATCTGGGATTATATCGACCAGTCCATTTATAAGAAAGACCGTTACGGCAAAGAGTTCCAGGCTTACGGCGGCGATTTCGGGGACAGACCGTGTGATTATAATTTCAGCGGCAACGGCATCGCTTACGGTGGGGAGAGAAAACCGTCGCCTAAGATGCAGGAAGTGAAATTCGATTACCAGAATCTGGCAGTATCTGTTCATGAAAAAGCGTTTGAAGTCTGGAACAAAAACCTTTTCGTGAATGCGGATACGTTCGATGCGAAGGCCATTTTGCTGCGAAACGGCCTTCCGATTGCCGAAAAAGAACTGGAACTGTGCGTGGAGCCGGAGAGCCGGAAGACCTTCCCGCTTCCTTTTGAGATTCCCGCATACGAGGGCGAATATGCGGTCACGGTCTCTTTTCATTTGAAAAAGGATGCGCTCTGGGCGAAAGCCGGTCATGAAGTCGCTTTCGGGCAGGCGGTCGTGGCGGATGTGAAGCCTGCGGCGGAACGGGAGAATATGGCAGCAGGAGAGGCCGGGATTGTATCTGAAAGCAGGAACGCAGAGAAGAAGCCCTACACCCTGATTCGCGGTAAACGGAATTTTGGGGTTCGGGGAACGGACTTCGAGGCACTTTTTTCCATCGAGAACGGTTTTGTGTCTTACCGATATGGCGGAAAAGAACTTCTGGTGCGGAGTCCCAGACCGAATTTCTGGCGTGCGCCGATCGATAACGACGAAGGAAACAACATGCCGGGCAGATACGGCCAGTGGAAACTCGCAAGCCTTTACCTGACGACGAAAGATGCAGGCATGGTGAAGGAAACGGCGTACGGCACATGGTATGACAATCCGGTTGTCAGGGAAGAGACGGACTGCGCGGTCATTACTTATTACTATCGTCTCCAGACGACACCGGAAGCGGAATGTCAGGTGACTTACCGGGTCTACGGCGACGGGCGGGTTCAGACAACGCTTTCTTATGACCCGGTGAAAGAACTGGGCGATATGCCGGAATTTGGAATGCTGTTTCAGTGTAGTGCGGATTATGACCATGTGGAGTGGTATGGAAACGGGCCGGAAGAAACGTATGAGGACCGTAAGGAGGGCGCGAAGCTTGGCATTTACCGGGATCTGGTAAAAGACAATCTGGCGCAGTATCTGGTACCGCAGGAATGCGGCAATAAAACAGGGGTCCGTTATGCGAAGATTACGGACCGAAAAGGAAGAGGGCTGTTGTTTACCGGCGACAAGATGAACTTTTCCGCACTGCCCTATACGCCCCATGAGCTGGAAAACGCAAGGCATTCTTTTGAACTGCCAGAAGTTCATTATACTTATGTACGGGTATCAATGCAGCAGATGGGCGTCGGCGGTGATGACAGCTGGGGCGCTCCGGTGCATCCGGAATACCTGATTGATGTCAGCAAAAAGCTTGAATTTACATTTACATTTTGCGGAATCGTATGATTTTGCGTAAGCAGGAGGGAGACAAATGAGTAAAGTAACACAAAACTATGAACAGCTGGCGATGGCGCTGGGACTTCGGTTCGACCGGGAAAGAAATGTGCTCTATGGATTGCGGGAAGGATTTGAACTGCTGGTCTTTGCAGCAGATGCAAGAAACCCTTACTGGCTCACCGTTACCCTGAGCGCCCGTTCTCCGATGGGGCCTTTGACCAAGGAAGATTATAAGCTCTTCGTAAAAAATGAAAAGCCTGTGGTTTCACTGGTTCAGGAAGGTTATCTGATCAAAATGACCTTAAAGAATGTGAAAAAGCAGGAAGCGCTTCGGGATAATCTGAATAACGGCATTGGCGCGCTGCTGAACTTCCTTCGGAGCAAAGGTTTTGCGCCCTGCTGTCAGCTCTGCGGGCAGCAGATGGAGACAGCAGGATATGGCACAAAAGGCGGTTATATGCACCTTTGCCCGGACTGCGCCGGAAGAATGCGTCAGGACGTGACGATAACAACACAGCAGAAAAAACAGAAAAACGAAAATCTGATCGGCGGTATCGTCGGTGCACTGCTGGGTTCCGTAATCGGTGTCATCTGCATCATCTTTTTCAGCCAGCTCGGAAGAGTGGCGGTCTTATCCGGTATCGTGATGGCAGTATGTACGATGAAGGGATATGAAATGCTGGGCGGTAAACTGACGAAGAAGGGCATTGTCATCAGCGTTATCATGATGCTTGCCATGACTTATATCGGTGACCGGATGGATTGGGCGATTTTAGTCGCACGGGAATGGGATGTGGACCTTTTTACCGGTTTTCAGTATGTGCCGACGCTGTTGGCGGAGGGAATCATAGAAAGTGCGAACTATTGGGGCAATCTCGCCATGCTGTACATTTTTACGGTCGGCGGCGCCATTCCGACGATTATGTCAATCGTGAAAGACCGTAAAAGCGAAGGAGAATTTGGGCAGATCGGTTCTCCCAGAATGTAAAGGCAGATACGACGATGCAGACTATGCCATATCGGCCGCTGACGGCGGTTCCTTTCCGGCAGGATGAAGAATATAGGGAAATAGCGCCCAGGACTCCGGAACTGGCGAAATATATATGCTGTTTCTGGGGGAGTGGGCAGCCTTTTCTGAAAAAAGGCGCGGTGGCAGGGCTTGTGACGCCCGATACCTGTGCGGATATTATATATTGGATTGATTATACTTCGAATACCGTTCATGGCGGATTCTGTGGTATTAATGATGTCAGTTTTTCAGAAACTGACAATCCGATGAACGGACACATCGTTTCTCTGTTTGCAATCCGTTTCTATGCCTGGAGCGCTTATGTTTTTTCGGAAGATTCGATGCGGGGGACACTGAATGATTATATCGATGTGTGTTCCCGGTTTCAATGGCTGGACAGGTTTTTACGGCCGCAGTTATTTGAAAAACGTTCTCTGGAAGAATGGGCGGAAATCGCGGAGGCGCAGTTTTTAAAACAATTATCCGGGGCAAGACATTCTGCCGTTATTGATGATGCGGCTGCGCAGATTCTTTTGCATAAAGGGGCGATAAGCGCTTCGACGCTGGCAGAGGAGTGCTTTATCAGCGACAGGCAGCTGGAACGCCTTTTCCATGAATATATCGGAATCACACCGAAAAAACTATGCAATCTTGTCCGTTACCAGTTTGTCTGGAATGATGTTCTGCGAAATCCGGCTTTTTCTGTTATGGATGCGGTCTGGCAGTATGGTTACACGGACCAGTCTCATTTGCTGCGGGAATTCAGGCGTTATCATTCGATGGATATCCAGGCAGCCCGGAACTATGCTTATCATGTCGGAAATATACAATATCCGCAGGGGGAATCATGCTATGATGAAAAGAAAATGCGGAAAGGAAGAGACATAAGATGAGTTTGAGTGTATGCGGAACGGACTGCAGTACCTGTTACTGTTTCGGGAAAATGTGTAAAGGCTGTGAGGAATGCAGCGGAAAGGTGTTTCATGTGCCGGAGGGGAAAGCGTGTGCGATTTATGAATGTACCGTGCACAACAAAGGCATGAAAAATTGTGGGGAGTGCAGCGAGGCGCCCTGTGATATCTGGATGAAAACGAGGGACCCCAAATATTCGGATGAAGAATTTGCCGAGAATGTCAGAGGGCGGATACAGGCGTTAAAGGAAGCGCTGTGAGACATATTATTACGATACAACGTACGATTCTCTTTTTCAGACATAACTTAATAAAAAGAGTTGAAAAGGAGAAAATTTATGGCATATATGGATTATGAGCCTGTTATCGGCACCATTGTGAATGTCGCAAGAGGAAATGACTGTTGCAGTCAAACGATATCGCTTCGTACGGAAAGCGGGATTGTGAATTTTACGATGGGGCCGGAGACACATGTAATCGACAACAGGCCGCTCAGAGCAGGCCTTCGGGTGGCGGCATTCTACGACGCATCCCTTCCCGTGCCGCTTATTTTTCCACCTCAGTATCAGGCGCAGATCATTGCGGTGCTCGTGAGAGACGAGCAAATCATGTTGAATGAATTTGACCGGAATCTGACGGCAAAAGACGGGGCCTTACAGCTTAATATTGCCAGAAATACGGTGATAGAAACACTGAACGGACAAAGGGTATCCTGTAGTCCGGGCAATCAGACATTGCTCGTCTATTATACGACAACGACCAGAAGCATTCCGCCTCAGACAACGCCGAGGCGGATTGTTGTATTATGCTAAAAAATACAAGCTTCCGGCAAAGCGCTTAATGACAGCCGTGTCCTCTTCTGTGATGTGAATTGGATGATGTTGTGGTGGTTCCACAAGAACCACAGGAACCATCACAATATTCACCGCTGTGTTCATAACCACAGTAAGTCACACCGTCATGCGCATGATGTCCGGTTTCTGTACAATCTTCAACGGTACAGACCGGACATTCTGTCGTAACGGTGGAAACGGCTGCCTTGCTCCTGCCATGATGCCCATGCGCAGAAACCGGCATTACAATAAGGCTTGCTATGAGCAGGCCTGCCGTTGTTGCTGCAAGCATTTTTTTGATATACATGACATCGGCCTCCTTTCTTATACGATTAGTATACTATGAGAGGCTGGGGTATGCAATAGGAAGAGCGGGTAAAAACAATTATAACAGTCCGTCCATCGTCCGGGAAGCCGGCGCAGCGCATAGTTCCTTTGGAGGCACGCTTTCGCTCCGCGCAGATAATTTACGGAGTAAATTTTCTGTTGGGCAAGCAACGGTACTAGGTTCAAAAGCCGCAATGCGTCTTTTTCTCCAAGTACCGGCGCCCTTCAAGGGCCTCCGCAGGAACTATGCGCTGCGCCGGCTTCCCGGACGATGGACGGACTGTTATATGTGGTGAAAAGCAAATGACATGAAAAGGTGGTTGTGGTAAGATGGTCGTAGCAGCAAAAGTGTGTGGAGCGGCGTAGGGGGGATGTCATGCGGCAGGTATGGAAAAGATGTTGTGAGGCGGCGGTTCTTCTGGGGTGTCTGGCTCTTCTTGCCGGGTATGGGAAGGGCGGCGCGAAAGTGGCGCCTCTGATTGGTGCGGATATAAGGGTGGCCGGTTTTTCAGGCGGAAGGAATGATAGGCCTTGGAATAGAAATAGACAATATGGTATTTATATAATGACTGTTAAGGTCAATAAAGAAGAGAAGGCCGCTGTAGCAGAGGTGAAAGCGGTTGTCGAGCAGAGGCAGTGTGAGGAGCAGATACGGAAAGAAGTGATGCAGGAGAACGAGAAAAGATTTTATGAGGCGTCTGACCGGATGGAGTTGAATGAAACGGAAGCAGCGGCATATTATCAGACCCTTTGCCAGGATGATGTTTTCCAGAACGGAGACATGAGACTTACCGGGCTTGCTATTTACGATATTGACCAAAATGGTCAGGAAGACATGGCAGCGATGGTAGAAGATACGACCAGAAACGATTTGTCTGCGATATATGGTACAGGCCGTATTTATTTTTATATGAATGGAGAAGAACCCTATTGTTTTACGGACGAAGATTTCCCGTTTCATTATGGTTTAGACCTGTTCAGTGCGGATATCGATAACGACGGAAATATGGAACTCGTGTTCGAAGCGCGCGGTACGGGAAACGGCGGTTCAGGTGACTGGTATTGCAGAATCCTCAAATATAAAGACCATACGATGACGAAAATGGAACTGCCGACCGAATATGAAGGAGAAACTGAACTTGATGTACAGGTCACGCAGGAAATGCAGAAGGATACTTATAGCGCCTACTGCCCTTATTTCGATGAAACGATTGTTTTTCATGCACAGAATGTTTTTGAACCGTATGAGCAGGATGTTTTTGAAACACATGGCGGACGCGGCGGCGCTAACTGCCGGGGATTTTATGATCTGAAGTGTGTAGAGTACGAAAACGGTTCGGCGCTGGAAGCGTCGGAATATCTTTATGGTGAGGGCGGAAACGCGCATGGCGTCGGTATAGCGAAGTTCATCATTGTGTGGGATGAGGACGGGAACAGCCGGGCCGATAAATGGTGGGTGGAACCATGGGAATGAATTGTCTTTGCATTAAAGTATGTTCGTGTATAAGATGTCTTATGTGATTTTTTTCTTAAAGATTATTAAATTACAATCGGGAAATATGGGGGAACTATGAGAGAAAAATACAGGATAAAAAAATATGACCAGAGAATAATATATCCTGTTTTATCCATTCTGATTCCATGTATATTAGGGATGATTGGAATGATAAGTAAGAATGTTTCCATCGCGATATGGATACAAAATCTTTTGATTATTTTGTTGGCGGCTTTTGTATGTATGTTCGTTTCAAAATATAATTTGAAATTTCATTACAAAAGGATTCTGTCTGTGTCCGTTTTTTTATTGGGATTAACATTTTTAGGACCGAATGTGGATGGTGTACATCGCTGGTTAAAATTGCCATTCTTTACGCTGAATATAGCTGCAATTGTTATGCCGATCACAATCACAGCCTTATATCGGCTGATTGAGGAAAAGCAGTTTGCGATTTCTGTTATAGGGATAATCGTGATAGCATTTCTGCTCTGCTTACAGCCAGATGCGTCCCAATTATCGGCATTTGCATTTCCTGTCATTGTTTTGCTGATAAAATCAGGTATTTCTCCAATAATAAAAGGTAGTTTTTCTGTGATATTATCTTTGTTATCATTAAGATCATGGATTTGTTTAGATACTTTACAACCCGTAAATTATACGGAAGGTGTATTGACAATGTTACATGATATATCTGTTGTATTGTATATTATAGGAATAGCGGCATTATTTTGGATACCTGTCTATTTTCTGTTCTCCTGTAAAAAGAAAAACAGAAATATATGTACAGGAATTACAATGTATTATTGGCTGATGATTCTATCTACATTTGCAGGGAATTTTCCCGTGCCTTTTATGGGATACGGCATTTCGCCCATATTGGGGTTTACTATTTTTCTGATATGGTTTATTCATGACGAGAAAGAACCATTCCAGTCTGTCTGACCAACCATTGCCATGACCGGATTGCCATGATCAAAACATATCACTGGAAACGGGAAAAGGGATATCGTATAATAGGGGTTAAGCAAAAGTATCTTTAAGTGGCAGCAGGACAAAGATTGACAATATCAGATTGAAAATCTACAGACTGAGAGAAAGGTAAGGTTATTTGTATGACAAAGAAAACTGGTTGTATGGCGTTATTGGGATTGACTATATTGGTTATCGGAGGGTGCGGTCAGAAGGAAAACAATGCAGGGGCAGCAAATGACGTTGACTTAGTGGAGATTTCTTCCGACAGCGGTGAGGTGGCCGGCAATGTGCCCGAAACCGTATATGAGGAACCGCTGGTGATAGAACTCCATCCGGTATCGGAAGAGGGAGAGTCTCTGCTCATAAAACCATGTGGGTATTCATGGAACTGGCCGGTGGACGCTGAACAGATGGCAGCAGCAATCGCTGACGGTCCGACGCCCACGTCGGAAGGTACCCATTGGGACACTTTGATGCTTCCGGAAAACAGAGAAGGGACATCCGAATATATATTGACCATGGAGGTCATCCCCGATGAACTCGGCATCAACGCGTGGGAACTGACAGATATCGGAAACAACGATGCTGAGGGCGAGCGGATTGCCGTGTATCAAAAAGCGGAAATTGCGCCGGAAAATTTTGCTATTTCTCTGCAAGCCGGAAAAATCTATGAGATTTATATGGTGTGGGATGAGGAAAACGTTAGTGAGAACGGCTGCTTTGGCGCGGCATATTATGTTTTTATGACAGCGTGTCCCGTGCAGCCGGACGTTGAGGATACTGCCGATGGATTGACTGAAACGGTCGAAGAACAGACAGAATTTCCGGAAGCGACCTTCGGAGAGGTTTATACGGGAGAAGTCAGTTCCATTGATGGCGTGACGATGACAGTGACAGATGTGACATCCGAGGGGGCCGGCCTGGAAATTCTGAATCAGTCAGATAAAGAAATTACATTTGGCGATGATTACGAGCTGCAGACATTACAGGACGGAAGCTGGTATCGGGTTGATTATATTATTGATAACTGGGCGTTTAACTCGATTGGATATGAGACTGGGCCGGAAAGTGCGAAGGTCAGCCCGCTTTGTCTGGAAGTGAAATGGACTTATTTTCATGGCATTCTGCCGGAAGGACATTACCGCATTACCAAAACGGCGGATGTGCGGGAAAACAATGATTCTGTGCAGTATTGTCTGGCTGCGGAATTTGACGTGAAGTGAAATACCTCGCAGCAAGCCACGGGGCATTCCACCCTCGCGGCAGTCGCCAACTGCCCATGTAAACATGGCCGCTTGGCTCGTTGCCCGCGGAAATAAAGCATAAACGCATGCTTTCCTTCATACAATGTGAAAATAGATGTATGAAGAGGTTGTATTTATGGATGTAAAATGTATAGAGGATACATGCAGTTTCAAAGATGTCAGGCCGGTCATGGTGGATCTGCCTTATCCGCCGATGCGGGTAAGCGGAAAAAATCTGTCTTATGCGGATCTGCTCCGCACTGATTATTGTGGCGCAGTGTCAGAAATGAGCGCGATAACCCAGTATATCAATAATGAAAACCGACTGGCCAGTCAGAAATGCCCGATGGCCCAGGCATTGTTGGGAATGGCGATTTCTGAGATGATACATCTTCAAAAGCTGGGTGAGCTGATCATCCTGCTGGGCGGTGATATTGGGTTTTCTGCAAAAGGGCGTAACGGGAGAGCAGCGTTGTGGTCGCCGTCTTGTCTGAATATTCCAGCGGAGTGCTGCAAAATGCTGGAGGCCGATATGGAAGCCGAGAAAGCGGCCATCAATCAGTATGAAATGCACATTTCCTGGATAGAGGATGAATATGTCAATGCGGTCCTGCGGAGAATCATTCAGGATGAAGAATATCATATCATGATGCTCAAGGCGCTTCAGAAGGAAATATAAGAGGACCGTCAGTTCAACCGCCATCCGGGCCGTACAGCGGTTGAACTGGCAACAAAAAAAGTGTATTTTACAACATACTGTTACAGGAAAAAAGCCGTTGTTCCGATATACATAAGAAGAGAGGTTGTATGATGATGCGGATTGCGGTATGTGATGATGAGAAAGAAGTGCGGATGCTTCTTAGCGGTAAAATAAGGAAGTTGTACCCGGAAATGGATATTTTCTGTTATGGTTCAGGAGAAGAACTGCTCCGGTCAACGGAATCGTTCGATATTTTATTTCTGGATATCCAGATGGCAGGACAGAACGGCATGGAGACAGCGGCCAGGCTGCGGAAGAAGGACAGGAATGTGATACTGGTTTTCATAACGGCGCTGGAAGAATATGTGTTTCAGGCATTTGATGTAGGGGCTTTCCATTATCTGGTAAAGCCCTTTATGGATGAAAAATTCGAAACAGTGCTCGCGGCGGCGGTGGAGCAATGCCGGAACCGGGCCGGTCTGGAAAATGGACAGGCGGCGGGGCAGGAAGAACGTTCTATTGTCGTTAAAACGGGGGGAATCAGCACCAGGATTCCGGTCAAAGATATCATCTATGCGGAAGTCTTTAACCGGAAGGTCATGATACACAGCATCCATGGCGATATTGAATATTACGGAAAACTGTCCGATTTGGAAAAACAGCTCGGGGAGGATTTTTTTCGTGCTCACAGGGCTAATCTTGTCCATTTCAAATATGTGGAAAAGTACAACGTTTCTGAAATCTGGCTGGAAAAGGGACGTGCTCTTATGGCGAAACAGAACTATGCGGAATTTGTAAAAAGATATATGCGGTATAATCAGCGGAAAGGAAGTAGTTCCCTGTAATGAGAGATGACAGGGGCATTGTGATATGGAAATCTATTGGGATTTGGCTGCATGGTTTTCTCGGATAGCGACGATTACCATTTCCGGCATCTTATTCTGTCGTTTCATAAATCCTTTTTTACGGCATAAAACTTTGAGACATAAATGGAATGTTTGGATGATCGGATTGGTCTATATCTTTACGATGCTCTTTTTAGCCGTCATTCCTTTTGAGATGTACGGAATGACTGCGTATGCGATTGGGATTCTGGCCTTTTTCCTGGCAGTTTACTGGTATGACCGTAGAAATCTGGAACAGAAGTTGTTTCTGATGTTCCTCCTGTATCTGGTCAATTGGATCTCTTATGGGATTGCGCTGCTGCCAAGAGAGATTTTGTTCCGGTATGTAATATTTTCGAATGCCGTCATTAGATTGACTACTCAAGTCTATTTTTTCATTTATCTTTTGACAGAAGTTATTTTTATTCTGTGTGATTATTTCGTGACGCGGCTTTTGCTTGGCGTGCTTGACCGCATTTATCTTTATAAACAGGAAAATATGACCAGGAAAGAACTGGGACTGATGCTTGCCATACCGTTATCGGGAATTATCGGCTATGTTTCTTTTACTTTTTTCTCCAATATTTATGAATCGGATACCAAATGGTATATTCAGGATGTCCATTCGTCCTATCAGTGGGTCATCGGTCTGTATCAGGCGATAGCCTATGGCGCCGTTGTAGCGGCAGTCGTTCTGTATCAGGACATGAAGAAAAATCATCGGCGGGAAAAAGAAAACGCGGTGCTGGCCGGTCAGCTGGAAAGTCTGGAGAAACATATTTCGGAAGTAGAAGCGCTTTATCAGAATATCAAAGGAATGCGGCATGACCTGGGAAATCACATTATGATACTGGAAAATCTCTGCCAGGAAGGAGAACAACGGGAAGCCATCGGATATCTCAAAGAGATGAAGGAACAGTTTTACGAAGCGGAAACGGAGATTAAAAGCGGCAATCCCGTTACCGATATCCTTTTGACGGAAAGAAAAAGGGAAGCAGAGGACAGGGGGATTTCCTTTCAGTGCGATTTCCATTATCCCGAAGGAGCGTCTGTCAACGCTTTTGATGTCAGCATTATTCTGTACAATGCGCTGAACAATGCGATAGAAGGTGCGGAAGGATGTGAGAAGCCTTTTATCCGCCTTTTTTCATACCAGGAAAAGAATGCCCTTATGATGGAAATTGCGAACAGCCTGAAAGAACGGGTCATAATAGAGGAAGAAAACGACCTTCCGTTGACCACAAAGGACAATAAGGAAGAGCACGGTTATGGGTTAGTTAATATCCGCAGGGTAGCGCAGAAATACTTCGGGGATATCGCAATAGAGCAGAGGGATGGGATGTTTGTGCTGCATATCATGTTGATGCTAGTGTGAAGAGAAGTTCTGACTTGCGGAGCAAGTCTTGCTCATACAGCTAAAGCCTGGTCCCCAGGCTTGGCTGTTTCACAAAGTCAGCGTAGCTGACTTGGAACTTCTATGGATATGCAAAGCTAATCTTTCTCACAAGGCGAACAAGTTCGCCTCCGTGAATTGCAAACCGAGATTCCCGTCCAAGGGGGAAAGTGGAATACAAACTG